>CAZPNA010000012.1:0-10387 GCA_964588135.1 uncultured Candidatus Saccharibacteria bacterium
GTAAAGGTTGACAGAGAGCGTAAAATTCTTGTTTCGACATTCCTGCGCGCTCTTGGCATGGAAACCGACAGACAGATTATTGATGCCTTTAAAGATATCGATGACGATATGGATCATCCATATATCAAGAATACACTTGCTAAGGATACAGCCAAGACAACCGAGGAAGCACTTGTAGAAGTTTATAAGAAGATAAGACCTGGTGACTTGGTGACTCCTGAAACTGCTAAAATTTTTATTGATAATTTATTTTTCAATTTCAAACGTTATGATCTAGGACGAGTTGGACGGTATAAAACCAATCGCCGTCTTGAAATTGATGCTAGTGATGTAAAGAAAAATAGAATACTGCGATTAGAAGACGTTATAGCTGTTATTAAAGAAGTGATCAGATTAAATAACGACCCCATGGCCAAACCGGATGATATCGACAGCCTTAAAAATCGTCGTGTTCGCGCTATCGGCGAACTTGTTCAAAGCAGATTCAGAGTCGGCCTGCTTCGAGTTGAAAGAATCGTTAAAGACAGAATGAGCGTTGTTGAACCCGACTCGGTTACTCCAACACAGCTTATCAATAGCCGACCTATTACGGCAGTCTTGCAAGAGTTCTTTGCATCAAGCCAAATGTCACAGTTTATGAACCAAACCAACCCACTGGCTGAATTGGAGCATAAACGAACATTATCCGCCACAGGTCCCGGTGGTCTTTCTCGAGAAAGAGCTGGGTTCGAGGTTCGTGACGTTCACGAATCTCACTACGGTCGTATTTGTCCGATTGAAACACCGGAAGGTCCAAACATCGGTTTAGTCGGCTACTTGGCTAGTTACGCTCGTATCAACGAATATGGCTTTATCGAATCGCCATATTTGGTGGTTGAAAAATCGAGTAGCGGACAAAAAGTATCCAAAAAAGTTGTTTATCTTGATGCTATGGCAGAAGAAAAATCAGTTATTGCTCCAGCATCGACTCCAATTGACGATAATGGGAAATTTATAAACAAAAGAGCAATTGTCCGCAAAAACGGAGAGCCTTCTGTAGAAAGCGTCGATAAGATTCAATATATGGATGTCTCCGCCAAGCAGATTGTCAGTATTACCACATCTTGTATCCCTTTTGTCGAACACGATGACGCAACTCGCGCATCGATGGGTTCTAACATGGAACGTCAAGCTGTGCCTCTAGTAAAACCGCAATCACCAGTAGTAGGTACCGGTATTGAAGGCGCCGCAGTAAGGGCAAGCGGTCAGGTCATTTTGGCCGAATTTGACGGCATTGTTAAAAAAGCAGATAGCTCCGAGGTTATTGTTAAGCCAACTGGCGCAGGTGCTAAAGAAAAAGTTTACAGACTAACAAAATTTAACAGGTCCAACCAAGGTACTTGCGTAAATCAGCGTCCTGCTGTTGATGTAGGCGACAAAGTCTCTAAAGACGATATTTTAGCTGATAGCTACGGCTCACAAGAAGGTGAACTGGCACTTGGACAAAATATCACTGTTGCGTTTATGCCTTTTGACGGACTTAACTACGAAGATGCTATCATCGTTTCGCAGAAAATTTTGCGTGATGATAATTACACATCAATCCATATTGAAAAATACTCTATCGAGATCCGTGACACTAAGCTTGGACCTGAGGTAGTTACTCGCGACATTCCCAATGTCGGTGAAGATGCGCTGTCTCATCTTGATGAGCAAGGCATCGTCCAAATTGGCGCAGAAATTTCCGCCGGCGATATTCTGGTCGGTAAGATTACACCAAAAGGTGAAACCGAACTAACCGCCGAAGAAAAATTACTTCGTGCCATATTCGGCGAAAAAGCAAAAGATGTCAAAGACACGTCACTTCGGCTGCCACATGGCGAGCGGGGTAAGGTAGTTGAAGTTAAACTATTTAACAGAGATGCCGGTGACGAATTGGCTGAAGGTGTCTATCAGATGATCGAAGTTTCTGTCGCCCAACTGCGGAAAGTTGCTGTTGGTGATAAATTAGCGGCTAGACATGGTAACAAAGGTGTTATTTCAGCCATCGTTCCCGAAGAGAATATGCCGTACTTGCCGGATGGAACACCTATTGACATGATCATCAACCCGTTGGGTGTTGTTTCTCGTATGAACCTCGGTCAGATTATCGAAACTCACCTCGGCGCCGCCGCTGATAAGCTTGGTTACAAAGTCGCATCTCCGGTTTTTGTCGGCGTACCTCTTGAAAAAATCAAAGAAGAACTAAGAAAAGCCGGGTTACCTGAAGACGGCAAATCGGAGCTTTACGATGGTAGAACCGGTGAGAAATTCGACCAAAGAGTTACTGTCGGAAAAATTTACATTATGAAGCTTTTACACCTTGTCGACGACAAGATGCACGCTCGTTCAATTGGTCCATACTCCATGGTTACTCAACAGCCACTTGGCGGAAAGGCTCAATTCGGCGGACAGAGATTTGGGGAAATGGAAGTTTGGGCGCTTGAAGCTTACGGCGCTAGCCACATGCTCCAGGAAATGCTTACTATCAAATCAGACGACGTCCAAGGACGAAGTCGCGCTTATGAATCGATTATTAAAGACGAGCCGATCCAAAAACCATCGATCCCCGCATCATTCCTGGTTCTCGTCAGGGAACTGCAAAGCCTCGGATTAAATGTTGATATGATCGGTGCCAAAGAAGAACCAGTCGAAGAAGGCTCTACGGATAAACCTGCTCCGCTTCCAGAAAGACCACATTTTACAGATAAAACCAGCGAGCCGGACACAGAACCTAACAAAGAGAAGGAGAAATAATGGCCAATTTAAACGCAGTTAGAGCAACTAAAAAAACCGGCCAGAGTAGTGTCCCGACAGATTTTAAGGGAATCAGACTCTCGATAGCATCTCCTGAAGATATTCTTAATTGGTCATACGGCGAAGTAACCAAACCGGAAACAATTAACTATCGCACACAAAAACCGGAGCGCGATGGATTGTTTGATGAGCGTATTTTCGGACCAGTGAAAGACTACGAGTGTTACTGTGGTAAATATAAAAAAATCAGATATAAAGGTGTTATCTGCGACCGTTGTGGAGTTGAAGTAACAAAATCTTCCGTACGACGCGACCGCATGGGTCATATCGACCTTTCAGTGCCTGTTGTTCACATTTGGTATCTTCATGGTATTCCCAGTGTGCTTTCAACTATTCTTGATATTTCGGTTGACGACCTTGAATCCGTTATATACTTTGCCGCTTTTGTTATTCTTGATGTTGACAACGCCATTCGCGAAGATGCATTAGCGCAGCTCGACAAAGAATATCAGCAGATAAAGTCCAGAAAAGATCTTAAAGAAAACATTATCGCTCTTCAAAAAGCTGAAGCTATCTACAAGCAAAGCAAGAGCGACCTAATGTCACTAAAGCCCAATACGATTATATCCGAGTCCAAGTACCACGACCTTTCATACAAATTCGGCAATATCGTTCGTGTCGGCATCGGTTCAGAAGCAATTCTTGAGATGCTTAAAGCCATCAACCTAAACGATGCTATTAATGAGATGGAATCGACAGTCGCTTCGTCCAGTGATACTAGCCGCAAGAAAAATATTCGTAGGTTAAGACTCTTCTGCGATATGAAAAAAGCTAAGATCAAGCCTGAATGGTTAGTCTGGCAAAGACTGCCAGTCATCCCTCCAGATCTGCGACCGATGGTTCAGCTTGATGGCGGACGTTTTGCAACAAGTGACCTAAACGACCTCTACCGCCGTGTATTAAACCGCAACAACCGCTTAAAAAGACTTATCAAGCAAGGCGCACCAGAAGTAATTTGCCGTAATGAAAAGAGAATGTTGCAAGAAGCCGTAGATGCCCTTATTGATAATTCAGCCCGCCGTGGTAGAGTGGCGACAATCGGCGCGCAAAGAAAATTGCGTTCTCTTAGCGATGTTCTACGAGGCAAGCAAGGACGATTCCGCCAAAACCTGCTTGGAAAACGCGTTGATTACTCTGGCCGATCGGTTATTGTTATTGGACCAAAGCTTAAACTGCATCAATGCGGACTGCCAAAAGTAATGGCTATCGAACTCTTTAAGACATTCGTAATATCTAAATTAATTAACGACGGCTACGTTCATAATGTTAAAAATGCCAGTCGTATGATTGAACGTCGTGAACCAATTGTTTGGGATATTTTGGAACAAGTTACCAGTCAATATCACGTTCTTCTAAACCGCGCCCCGACCCTGCACAGATTAGGTATTCAAGCATTCCAGCCGGTTTTGATTGAGGGCAAGGCAATTCAGATCCACCCATCAGTTTGTTATGCCTTCAACGCTGACTTTGACGGAGACCAGATGGCTGTCCACGTTCCATTGAGTCAACAAGCACGCGAGGAAGCCAAAAATATTATGTTGTCTTCCAACAACCTGCTAAAGCCGGCGTCCGGTGAACCAGTTATCTCTCCAAGACTTGATATTGTCCTTGGCTGTTTCTATCTAACATCCATTAGAGAAGGTGCTGATGGTGAAGGTAAGATGTTTGGTTCTAAGAATGAAGCTATAATGTCGTACCAACAAGGCAATATTAATCTGCGAGCTAAAATTCACGTCAGAATGCAAGATGAAATTGCCAAAACCGACATTGAGCAATCAGAAAAATTTGCTCAGTTCAAAATCGCAACTACTAGCATTGGAAGAATTCTATTCAATAATATACTTCCCGATGAAGTTGGCTTTTACAATGTCTCTATGGATTCATCAACACTCAAGAAAGTTATCGCCACAGTCTTCAAGAAGTGTGGCAAGCAAGAAACTGCGGCTTTGGTTGATAAAATTAACACACTCGGATTTAAGTACGCAACCTTGAGCGGCACTACAATTTCGATCGATGACATTTATATTCCTGAAAATAAAAAAGAGATTATTAAAGAATCTGAAGATAAAATCGATAAGATAGAGTCGCAATATCGACAAGGTCTTATTACCGCAGCCGAAAAACGCCTCAAGACTATTGAAATTTGGACTGCCGCCAAAGACAAACTAGAAAAAGAGATGGTCGCTGGCTTCGACAAGCACAGCCCCGTATGGATGACTGTTGAGTCAGGCGCAAGAGGTTCTGTTACCCAGCTGGTCCAAATGAGTGGTATGAAAGGAAATGTTGTAAATCCTGCTGGTAAAATCATCGAACTACCTATCATCTCGAACTATAAAGAAGGTCTTACTGTACTTGAGTATTTCAACTCCACTCATGGCTCCAGAAAAGGTAAGTCTGACACCGCTCTAAGGACATCTGATGCAGGATACCTTACGCGAAGATTAGTTGATGTATCGCAAGATGTTGTCATTGTTCAAGGCGACTGCGGAAGCAAGGAATATTTGCGAATTACAAAAGATGATGTAGCCGAATCCGACGAAATAATCCCAAAGATTACTGGCCGAACCTGTGCTCAAACTATTAAAGATGGCGACAAGATATTAGTTAAGGCAGGCAAGATCATCTCGCAAGAGCAAGCTAAAAAAATAGCAGATAATGGCAAAATTCAAGAAATATTAGTTCGATCTGTTATTAATTGTAAATCCGAAAGAGGAGTCTGCCAGGCCTGTTACGGTAACGATATGGCAACAAGCGAGTTAGTTGAACCGGGCACAACTGTTGGTATTATTGCAGCGCAAGCTATCGGCGAACCTGGAACCCAGCTGACAATGAAAACCTTCCACTTGGGTGGTGTTACCGGTGTTGACATTACTTCCGGTCTGCCTCGTGTCGAAGAAATCTTTGAATCTCGCTCACCACGTACACCGGCCGTTGTTGCTGATATTTCTGGCACAGCGGATATTGTTACTGTCAAAGAAAAAACCATCATCAAGGTCGTTTCCGAACAGATTGAAAAATCGGAAATAGATATTCCTGAAGATTATGAAATCTCAATTAAAACCGGTGATTTCGCCAAAGTCCGTCAGGTCGTTGCAACATCAGTTGGTAAAAAAGCGATTCGCACTACGGTTGAAGGTTTGGCAAAAGTAAGTAAGAATAAAATTGTCATCACTGCTAATAAACCCATGTACCGCGAATACATTATTCCACAGGATCTGCGAATTCTCATCAACCGTGGTGATATTGTCAAGGCTGGTCAGCCACTGACCGAAGGTCACTTGGAACTTAACCAATCACTGACATTGCGTGGTGCTGAAGCAACACAGAAATATATTATTAGTGAAGTTAAGCAGATTTACGCATCGCAAGGGCAAGAAATTAACGACAAGCACGTTGAGGTTATTGTTCGCCAAATGTTTAGCAAGGTTCAGGTTATCGACGAGGGCGGAACCGACCTTGTTCCGGGACAGCTGATTGATAGAATTATTCTCGAACAGATCAATAAAGAAATGAAACAGGAAAAGAAGAAACCGGCAACTGGCAGAGATATAGTCCTCGGGATAACTCGCGTTGCTCTTAAAACCGGAAGTTTCCTTTCTGCCGCTTCCTTCCAAGAAACTACCAATGTTCTTATCGAGGCGGCAACCAGAGGAGCAGTTGATAAGTTGCAAGGACTCAAAGAAAATGTTATCATTGGAAAATTGATACCGGCAGGAACCGGATACAATCCAAAACTGGCAAAAAAGTCAGAATCAATTAAATAATTAGAAAGAAAATATGCCAACAGTTAACCAATTAGTACGCAAGGGACGAAAAAGTATCGTCAAAAAAACAAAGACACCGGCGTTGTCAAAAGGTTTTAATTATATAAAAAACAAACCGACCAACGCGACTAAATCAAACCCTTTTAAAAGAGGCGTTTGCGTCAAGGTTACAACCCTAACACCCAAAAAACCAAACTCCGCATTGCGCAAAGTCGCTAAGGTACGACTGACTAGTGGTCAAGAAGTTACCGCCTATATTCCCGGTGAGGGACATAACCTGCAGGAACACTCTGTTGTTCTAATTCGCGGTGGAAGAGTTAAGGATTTGCCGGGTGTTAGATACCACATCATCAGAGGGCAACTAGATACCCAAGGCGTTGATAAAAGAACAAATTCACGTTCACATTATGGTACAAAAAAGCCAAAAACGGCTGAAGCATAAGAAAGGTAATCAATGAGAGGAAATCTCAAACAAAAAAAGATATCTATATCACCGGACCCGGTTTACAACTCACTCTTGGTTAGTAAATTTATTAACTATACTATGAGTGACGGTAAAAAGAATGCAGCTTCCAAAGTTGTTTACGGTGCACTCGAGCAAGCTGCTAAAACACTAAAAAATGATAATCCCGACAAATTACTTGAGGACACTTTGAGTAAAATTGCTCCGATTGTCGAAGTTAAATCACGCAGAATCGGTGGTGCCAACTATCAGGTTCCTGTTGAAGTAAAAGAACCGCGAAAGTCATCACTAGCAATGAGGTGGCTACTGGCTAGCGCCAAATCAGTCAAGGGTAAGCCGATGGCGACCAGGTTGGCAGAGGAAATCGTCAACGTCTCAAAAGGCGTTGGTCCAACTCTTAAAAAACGGGAAGATATTCACCGAATGGCAGAAGCCAACCGCGCCTTCGCCCATTTTGCAAGATTCTAAACCCCATTTATACCCCTCCTGCCCGCTGTGTCGCGTGGCATCAAGCTATACGCGAATGAGGGGATAGGGGTGGTGGGAGAATCTATTTTCTAGCTAATTTTTTTACAAACTCGTCAAAAAATATGCTACAATATAATTGAAATAATTAATTAGGAGGAACATGAGTAAGCTCAAAGCTACATTAGTTGGCTTGACACCGTTAGTGTTTACGGGCATAGCCCACGCGCAGGATGATCTATCAACGGCTCTATCCACAGAGGAAGCCGCCGAAGTTACAGGAGCCGCCGCTGGTGGACTCGCAGGATTGTTTGCCGCAGGTATTGCATTAGCCGCAATTGCTGGAATTATTGGTTTGGTGTTTCTTGGTTTATGGATCTGGGCTATGGTAGATGTCATCAGAAGAAGTTTTTCTGATGAGAAAACAAAAAAAACATGGATGTGGCTTGTAATTTTATCGTATCCAGCACCAGTAGTTATTAGTATGATACCCGGAATCGGTTTCTTAGGTTCGATTCTTGGTCTTGCTGGAGCTGTTATTGTTATTGTTTATCTTGCGTCAATTCGCAAGCAGGGAACAATGCCCGGCACTAAACCCGCTACAGATACTGAAACAAAAGTCGAAGAAAAGAAATAGTATTTAAGATTGGGAATTAGATTTAGTTTTAGAATTAAAACAGCCCGCCTTCTCGGCGGGCTGTTCTGTATAAATACCCCTAACCAAAACTAGCCAACCTCGTAGGTTGGCTAGTCGCGGTTAGGGTATGTTGTGATAAGGCTTGTTTTGATGATTTTCGAATACTTATAAAAACACCTCGGTGACTCACCGAGGTGTTTTTTATCAGGAAAGTTTAGGCGGCTTTTTCAACGTCTGACTTGCCGAGAATTTTGAACATCTTGGTTCCGCAAGTGGCGCAAACACCCTTTACTGCCTTACGACCATTTTTCATAGTTACTTCTTCGGTATCCTTCATCTCCCGTTTTTCCTTACACTTCATACAATGCCCCGTTATTTGTTCAGCCATAATTCTCCTCTCGATTAATTACTAATTAATTTTAATATACGCTTTTTTAATATAGCATACAACTTTTTTAATTAAGTTCGTAAGGTTTATAATGTTTTTAAGGTTTGTAAAGTTCTTATCAGAGACATTGATATTGTATCGTTTACATAGTGGCTCTTTACAAGATTTAGATATTGAGATACAATTCTAATGTCCCCTGGGGGAAGGGATTTTTTAGTAAGTGTGATTGGTGACGCGTGATTAGTGATTAGTATAAACAGATCCTTCGCTTCGCTCAAGGATGACAAACATAGAAAGGTTCGAATGGCACGAGAATATAGCTTGGAAGATACGCGTAATATCGGAATTATCGCTCATATCGATGCGGGGAAAACTACCGTTACCGAACGTATTCTTTTTTATACAGGTAAAAAACACAAAATCGGCGAAGTTCATGAAGGCGCCGCTGAAATGGACTGGATGGAACAAGAGCAGGAAAGGGGAATCACTATTACCAGTGCCGCGACAACTTGTTTTTGGAACGATAAGAGAATTAATATCATCGACACTCCAGGTCACGTTGACTTCACGGTTGAAGTCGAACGGTCACTGCGAGTTCTTGACGGCGGTGTTGTAATTTTTGATGGCGTGGCCGGCGTTGAGCCACAGTCTGAAACCGTTTGGCGTCAAGCTGATAAATACAATGTTCCACGAATCTGTTTTATCAACAAACTCGACAGATTAGGCGCCGATTTTGAAAAAAGTTTCCAATCAATAATTGACCGCTTGAGCACGAAAGCAGTTCTTGTCCAAATGCCAATTGGTCAAGAAGAAAATATGACCGGTGTTATCGACCTTTTGGCAAAAAAAGCATACATCTATAAAGATGAGCTCGGCAAAGAAATTGAAGAAGGTGATATTCCCGATGAATATAAAGAAGGAGCCGAGAAGTTGCGCGAAAAAGCTGTTGAAAAAATAGCAGAAACCGATGACGAACTCATCAATAAATATCTTGATGGCGGTGATATTTCACTTGATGAGATAAAAACGGCACTGCGCAAAGCAACCATAAAATGTGATATATATCCGGTTTTTGTCGGTAGCGCGCTTAAAAATAAGGGCGTACAACAATTGCTAAATGCAGTAACTGATTACTTGCCAAATCCGCTGGAAGTGCCCGCTCCGACAGCTACCGACCCTAAGGATCCCGAAAAAGAGATTGAAATAAAAGTATCTGATGACGAGCCTTTTGCAGCATTGGCATTTAAAATTGCCGCCGACCCATTTGTCGGAAAATTGGCTTTCTTTAGGGTTTACTCCGGCGTTCTAAAATCCGGTTCATACATATTAAACACCGCAACCGGTAACAAAGAAAGAATCGGCCGAATTTTGCGCATGCATGCTAACCACAGAGAAGAAGTCGAAGCGGTTTATTCAGGGGAGATAGCTGCCGCTGTTGGTCTGCGCGAAACCACAACCGGTAATACTTTATGCGACCCATCTAGACCAGTAATGCTTGAATCAATCGAATTCCCCGACCCCGTTATTTCGATTGCCATTGAGCCTAAAACAAAAGCTGACCAAGAAAAGATGGGTATCGCTCTTAAGAGATTGGCAGAAGAAGATCCGACCTTCCAAGTTAAAACTGACGAAGAAACCAACCAAACAATTATTTCTGGAATGGGCGAGCTGCACTTGGAAATCATCGTTGATAGAATGAAACGCGAATTCAAGGTCGAGGCTAATGTTGGCAACCCACAAGTTGCCTACCGCGAGACAATCACTAAACAAGCTAAAGCGGAAGGTAAATTTATCCGTCAAAGCGGTGGTCGCGGTCAGTATGGCCATGTTTATAT
>CAZPNA010000013.1:0-9981 GCA_964588135.1 uncultured Candidatus Saccharibacteria bacterium
ATAATTAAAGAGTACACTGTCGATAACATTGAAGCCTATAAAAAAGGTGATAAGATTGATGTTTCCACCTTCGCTATTGGCGACAAGGTGAATGTTACAGGCACCACGAAGGGTAAGGGTTATTCTGGTGTTATCAAAAGACACGGCTTTCATAGAGGACCAGAAACCCATGGTTCCGACCACCATCGCGCCCCTGGCTCCATTGGCGGCGGGTATCCACAAAGAGTCGTTAAGGGTAAAAAAATGCCGGGACAACTTGGTGGCAAGTCAACAATGCAAAAAAGCGCCGTCATATTCGATATCTTGCCAGAAGATAACATCATTTTGATAAAAGGCAGTATTCCAGGAGCAAAAAACAGCTGGGTACAGATAAAATCATGAAATTAAAAATTTATACATCAAAGGGTGAAGTTTCCGGTGATATCGCTGTCAAAGACGAGGTTTTTAAAGTTGACATGAAAGACACTCTTGTATCGCAAGCAATTAAGGCTCATTTAGCCAATAAGAGAGTTGCTATTGCTCACACTAAAGACAGGGGAGAAGTAAGTGGTGGTGGCAAAAAACCGTGGAAACAGAAAGGAACGGGTCGTGCCCGAGCCGGTTCATCTAGGTCACCGATCTGGCGTGGTGGTGGCGTTACCTTCGGGCCAAGAAAAAATCAAAACTTTTCCGAGAAACTGACTGCAAGCATGAAAAAATCAGTCCGAAGAGTAGCCCTATCTCAAAAAGCAAAAGATTCCAATATATATACAATCAAAGGGTTGGAATCCATTGCTAGAAGCGATTTCATTGCTCTTGCTGATAAGCTAAAATTTAGTGATAAGAAAATCCTCCTTATTAACAACTCGAGTGATGATAAAATTTACAAAGCCACTAGAAATATGGTAAATGTTTCTAACATCGGAGCAAACAGCATCAATGCTTACGACATTTTCAATAACGATGTTGTCGTCTGGTCACCGGAATTAATTAAAAAAGTTCAACCAATATTATAAATATGACAGTATTAAAGCCTTTAATTACAGAAAAGACCCTAAAACTTAGCGAATCCGGCTGGTTTAGTTTTGTGGTGCCACTTTATACTACGAAAGATGAAATTTACAGTGCAGTTGACAGATTTTATAAATTGACACCTCTAAAAATCAACTCTACAAGCAAGAAACCTTTGTCGCGCAAAAGAGGCAAACACACTTTTTCGACAAAAGGTTACAAAGTAGTCAGAATTAATTTACCTAAAGATAAAAAAATACCAGGTTTTGAAATTTCGACAAAATGAAAAAAGATATAATTAAAATCAGGAAACCGACCACATCCAGCCAACGCGGGACGAGCTATTTGGATACATCCAAATTAAGTAAGGATGGTCCTATTCGCTCACTCACTTACGGATATAAAAGAAGCGTCGGTCGCGATGCTATGGGGCATGTTTCAACCAGACACAAAGGTGGTGGAGCAAAGCGTAAATATAGAATTATCAGTACACTAGAAGCCTGTGGCAAAGGACCGTTTGAAGTTGTCAGGTTTGAATACGACCCAAACCGCTCATCCCATATTGCACTGATTAAAAATGCCGAAGACAAATTGGCTTATATTCTAGCTCCGACACTGACAAAAATCGGCCACAAATTAGAATTCGGCGAGAAAGCACCCGTCGCTCCCGGCAACAGACTACCCCTCAAAAAAATACCAACTGGCGTAGAAATACACAGCATTGAAATTACTCCAAAAAGCAAAGGCAAAATGGTTCGCGGAGCTGGTACGAAAGCAACAGTTATGGCCCACGAAGGTGGTATGACGCTTATCAAACTACCATCAACAGAAATTCGAAAATTTAACAGCGAATGCTTGGCGTCAGTTGGAGTATTAAGCAATGAGTTTCACAATGCAATACGCATCGGTAAAGCAGGACGCGTTAGACATATGGGTATCAGACCAACCGTTCGAGGTTTAGCTATGCACCCCGGCGCTCACCCGCATGGTGGTGGAGAAGGTGGTTCCTCAATTGGTATGAAAGCGCCAAAGACTCCATGGGGCAAGCGAACAATGGGTGTTAAGACAAGACGCAGAATCGACATTAATAATGTAATAGTGAAACGACGCCGAAAGAAGAGGAAATAATATGTCAAGATCAATTAAAAAAGGTCCGTATATTGATAACAATCTGCTAAAAAAAGTTAGCGGAATGAAGACTGGCGACCAAACCAAAATCAAAACGTGGGCGCGCGCCAGCGTTATTGCTCCTGAATTTGTCGGCTTTACTTTTGCGGTCCACAATGGCAAGGAACA
Source organism: uncultured Candidatus Saccharibacteria bacterium (assembly GCA_964588135.1). Lineage (GTDB taxonomy): Bacteria > Patescibacteriota > UBA1384 > UBA1384 > UBA1384 > CAZPNA01. The sequence goes on from CAZPNA010000013.1 coordinate 2,287, forward strand.
TATCGCGGTTTTCGTTACAGAGGATATGGTCGGTCATAAATTCGGCGAATTCTCACCAACACGCAAATTCCGAAGACATGGCGGAAGAATGGCCAAAGAACAAGCCGCCGAATCTGGCAACGCACAAAAACCGGCACCAGCAGTCAAAAAGGATGAGAAATAATAATGGCAACAGCAACAGCTACAATTAGAAACGTTAGAGTATCACCTAAAAAATTAGGTTTACTTTGCGGTGCCATCAAGGGTAAAAAAATCGAAGATGCGCTCTGGATAATTAGAAACTCTGGCAAAGGAAGCCAAGAATATTTTGTTCACGCAATTACCAATGCCGAATCTATCCTTAAAAGCAAGGGCGAATCCGCTTCAATTCTTTATATAAAAAACTCATCCGTTGACAAGGGAACTGTTATGAAACGTTTCCGACCGGGCGCCAGAGGATACAGCAACACCTACAAGCATTTCCTTTCACACCTTCATGTAACGGTTTCGACTGAGCCCATAAAAAGTAAAAAAAGCAAAACTGAAAAGTCCGCATCTAAGATAAAATCGTCTAAGGCTGATACTAAAAAGACAAACGCTAAAAAAATTATAAAAAACAACAATAAGACAAATAAGCTGGCAAAGAAAACTAAAAAGGATCAAAATGGGTCATAAGATAAATCCAAAAAGTTATCGGCTGCCAATCAATCACGATTGGGACAGTAGATGGTTCGCAGCTAGCGGAAAGCAATATAGTAGCCAATTGCTCGTAGATTATAAAATTCGCGAGCTTATCGAAAAGAACGCCGGCTTACAAGCTGCTATTTCTAATATTTTTATTGATAGAACCGCTGAAAAAACTAAAGTTACCATCCAGACCGGCCGGCCGGGGGTTCTTATCGGCCGATCAGGACAAGGGATAGAAAAATTAACAGCCGAGGTTAAGAAAATTGTCGCTGGCAAAGTTGACGTTGAGGTCGTTGAAATACGCAAGCCCGACCTGTCCGCACTTCTCGTTGCTCAAAACATTGGTCAACAAATTACTAAACGCGTAGCCTACCGAAGAGCGGTAAAAATGGCTATGCAAAAAGTTATGCAAGCCGGTGCCCTTGGAGTTAAAATTAACGTTGCAGGCCGATTAAATGGCGCAGAAATCGCCAGAAGCGAAAAATTTATCGAAGGAGCATTACCACTGTCAACATTAAGGTCAAATATCGACTTCGCAATTCACCACGCTTCAACCACCTATGGAACCATTGGTGTAAAAGTTTGGATTTATAAAAAACAAGAAGATGAAACCATAAACTAATACCATGCTATTACCTAAAAAATTAAAACATAGAAAGCAATTCCGCGGCCACCGAGGCGGTGTAAGTACCAGAACCAACGCATTATCGTTTGGCTCATTCGGTATTAAAGCAACCGAGCGAGGGTGGATTACATCGAGACAGATTGAAGCTGCCCGTCGCGCAATGACACGTTATATGAAACGTGGTGGGAAAGTATGGATTAGAATTTTTCCCGATAGAGTTGTTACACAATCTGCTGCCGAAGTCGGCATGGGTGGTGGAAAAGGTTCACCAGATCATTTTGTTGCTACGGTAAAACCAGGCACCGTAATGTTCGAGATCGATGGCGTCAACGAAGAGACAGCCAGAGAAGCACTGCGACTTGCGCGCCACAAACTACCGGTTAAAAATATTTTTATTTCAAAATCGCGTGAAGAAGGTTCAAATGAAAAATAAAGAATTTACCAAAAAATATATCACGGCAAAACCCGCCGATATCAATGCTGAAATTGATAAGAAGGAATTACAGCTTAATGACTTGATTTCGCAAAAGGTTAAAGGTAAAATAAAGAACGTTCGCGAAACTAAAGTTGTCAAAAAAAATATTGCGCGATTAAAAACAATATTAAATTCAAAGATTCAAGAATCGAGCACCAAATGACAGGAAAAATCATCAAAAAAAGTCAAGACGCAGTTGTAGTGGAAGTAGAGAGAGTTAAAAGACACAGACTTTATGGCAAGCAATACCGCGTTACCAAAAAATTTACCGCCGCCAACCCTAAAAATATTGGCGAGGTTGGTAATATGCTGGAATTTGTTAAGGTAAAGCCCTTGTCCAAAACAAAACACTGGATGGCTTCTAAAATAGTTAAGGAATAATATGATTCAACCAGGTTCAAGACTAACAGTGGCGGATAACACAGGCGCAAAAACGATCGCTTGTATTAGGGTACTCGGTGGCGCTGCTCGTACCAATGCCCAAATTGGCAATATTATCAGCGCTTCCGTAAAATCTGCGGCCCCCAGAGGTGTTGTTAAAAAGAAAGAAGTTGTTAAGGCAACGATTGTCAGACAGGTCAAACCCATCAGGAGACCCGACGGAACAGTCATAAGATTTGACGAAAACGCCGCCGTTATCATTAATGATGACAAAACACCAAAAGGAACGCGAATCTTTGGACCGGTTGCGCGCGAAATCCGAGAACTGGGTTACAAAAAAATTATTTCGTTAGCACCAGAGGTATTATGAGAATTAAAAAAGGCGACACAGTAAAAATAATTTGCGGAAACGAACGAGGTAAAACCAGCGAGGTGCTTATGGTTTTGCCTAATAAAAATAAGATTGTGGTTAAGGACGTGAATGTTGTTAAAAAACACATCAAGGCTGGCAAAGGCACACCCCATGGTGGCATTGTTGATAAGACACTGCCAATAAGTATTTCTAATGTTCAGCTGGTTTGCCTAAGTTGTTCCAAGCCTACTAGAGTCTCCAAAACGGCAAACGGCAAACAGCACAATAGAATTTGCACCAAATGCAAGAAATTAATTAAATAATATGATCGATATAAAAACACTGCAAAAAGATTTACTGCAAAAGACCGGACTTAAAAATCCGATGGAGTTGCCTAAACTCGAAAAAGTCGTTTTAAATGTCGGCGCTGGTCAAGCGGCAGCTGACAAAAAATATATTGACGAAGTTATTAAAAACCTTGAAATTATCAGTGGGCAAAAACCAGTTGTTACCAAGGCCAAAAAAGCAATTTCCGGTTTTAAAATCAGACAAGGCGACACAGTTGGTGCAATGGTTACCCTGCGCGGAAAAAGAATGTATGATTTTCTTGAAAAACTAATTGCTATAACCCTCCCTCGAATACGCGACTTTAAGGGTTTAAGCTTAAAACATTTTGACAAACAAGGCAATTACAGTTTTGCCGTCAGAGAACAGATAGTATTTACCGAAATTCCTTATGACGATGTTCAAAATGTCCACGGTATTCAGATAACAATCAAAATCAAGAATTCCGACCCCGACAAAAGCAAAATGCTGCTAGAGTCAATTGGTTTTCCTTTCGAAAAAGCAAAGGAGAAGAAAAATGGCTAAGAAATCAATGATAGCAAGAGCAAACAGAAAGCCGAAATTTCCTACCAGGAAAGTAAACAGGTGTGGAAAATGCGGTCGTCCGCATGGATACCTGCGACATTTCGGACTTTGCAGAATATGTTTCAGAGAATTAGCAAGTGAAGGAAAATTACCCGGAGTAACAAAATCATCATGGTAACAGATCCAATAGCAAACATGCTTATAAGCATCAAAAACGCGCAAGCAGTCGGTAAGACACCGGTAGTTTTGCAATACTCTCGAGTTAAAGAGTCAATTGCTAAAATTCTAGCTGATAAAAAATATCTTGAGTCAGTCGAAGTTGTCGAAAAAGATAGCAGAAAAAATCTTCAACTCCATTTGGGAGACGCAAGAATTATTAGTATCAGACGAATAAGCAAACCAGGCAACAGGCGTTACAGAACCGCTAAAAAAATTCCACGTCCACTTCGTGGTCAAGGGTTGATTATTATATCGACAAGTCATGGAATTATGACCGGTGGACAAGCAGCGCGCAAAGGGTTGGGTGGCGAAATAATTTGCGAGGTATATTAAAATGTCAAGAATTGGAAAACTAATTATTACAATACCATCTGATGTAAAAGTCGATTTTGCCGACCCTATTTTGACAGTTACCGGAAAAGGTGGCACGCTGACAATGAGAATACATAGATTAATTAATTTGAAGATTGACGACAGTACAATAACTGTGGGTCAAGTTGGTTCAAGCAACCTCGCCAAAGGCCTCCACGGACTGACAAGAACGCTGATACAAAACATGATCACCGGCGTTTCCGAAGGTTTTAATAAACAACTGGAAATGAAGGGTGTCGGTTATAAAGCGGAAGTTAAGGAAAATACGCTCGTTTTGAACCTTGGATTTTCACACCCTGTCGAAAAAGATATCCCCGAGGGACTTTCCGTCGAGGTTAAGAAAAACATTATCAGTATTTCCGGCGCCGACAAACAAGCTATCGGCGAATTTGCGGCAAAAATCAGACGCCTGCGACCACCAGAGCCATACAAAGGCAAGGGTATTAAATATATCGATGAAGTTGTCCGCAGAAAAGCCGGTAAGGCAGCTAAAGCAACCGAAGGCGCAGGAGGAGCTAAATAATGACAAACGCAAGAAACACCCAAAGATTACGAAGAGCGACAAGGTCGCGCTCGAAAATGCATGGCACCGATAAGCGCCCGCGACTTGTAATATATAAAAGTTTAAAACACCTTAATGCACAAATAGTTGATGATGTTACCGGCCACGTTATTTTCGGCGTATCAACCAGCAGCAAGACAGCTCAAAAATTGGATATGACCGGCAAGATTGAATATCTCGCCAAAACAATTGCCGACAAACTAACAAAGCAAAAAATATCATCGATAATTTTCGACCGAAGCGGTTACCCATTTTCAGGCAAAGTTGAAAAACTTGCTTCAGCCCTTAAATCGAAAGGCATCACAATATGATGACAAACAACAAAGACAACAAGTCAAGAAGAAGACCAAACAGCAAACCGTCCGACGATTTTATTGAGAAAGTAATTGAAATCGGTAGAATTTCGCGAACGGTCAAGGGAGGTCGAAGAATCAGATTCAGAGCGCTGGTTGTCGTTGGTGATGGCAAGGGTAATGTTGGAGTTGGCACCGGAAAAGCTAACGATGTCAGCAAAGCCATTGCCAAGGCAAACGCCTACGCCAGACGCCATCAACAACAAGTTTCAATTATTAATGACTCGATCCCATACGAATCCACTGGAATATTCGGCAGTGCTCATGTCTTTTTAAAACCGGCGCCCAAGGGAACATCGGTTATTGCCGGTGGTACTGTAAGAGCTATAATTGAAGCAGTAGGAATTAAAAACGTTGTTGCCAAATCGCTGGGTTCGGCAAATAAGTTGAACATTGCCAAGGCAACTATGGTAGCATTAATTTACGCAAATAAACTTAATAAAAAATACGAAGTTAAGACAAGAGAGCATAAGAAACAAGATGTTAAATAAATTAGTTAAAACAACTCGAAAAAGGAATCGCGTCGGTCGCGGTATTTCGGCTGGTCAAGGCAAAACCGCTGGACGCGGAACAAAGGGGCAAAAATCAAGATCCGGCTACAATATTCCGAATCGCTTTGAGGGTGGACAAACACCCCTGTTTGCCCGCATTCCCAAAATCAAAGGCGGGTTTCAAACACACTCTAAAAAAGTAATTGCTTTAAATATTGATGATCTTGACAGATTGTTTGATAGTGGCGCCAAGATTGATAGAAAAGCCATCATTGCCAAAGGCATAGCCAAAAAAGATGAAAAATCATTTGATATCAAAATTCTTGCTCGCGGCAAAACCAGCAAGAAATTTGACCTTTCGCAGTGTAAATTAAGCAAAGGTGCTTCAAAAATTCTACTTAAACCAACGGTAAACAAGAAAACCACACCAAAAACTAATGCAGCCAATTAAAACGCTCGAGTTAATTTTTGCCAATAGAGATTTGCGCAAAAGGATTATTATAACAATTGCGCTGATTGTGATTTTCAGATTACTCGCCCAAATTCCTCTACCCGGCGTTGATATCACCGGTCTTAAAAGCTTTTTTGAATCAAACCAAGTTTTTGGATTTTTATATTTATTCTCTGTCGGATCTGATAGCAATTTTTCCTTGGCACTTCTTGGAGTTGGGCCTTACATTACCGCATCGATTGCTTTTCAAGTGCTAACGATGATAGTCCCCTCGCTGGAAGCATTGCAGAACGAAGGCGAATATGGACGCCGCAAGATCAACCAGTACACCCGCTATGCATCGATTCCGGTAGCTCTGGTTGAAGCTTTTGGACTTCTGCGACTCCTTCAAAGCCAAGGCGTTGTTCAAGTAACAAGTACATGGCAAATAGTTATTACGCTTGTTGCGGCAACAGCAGCTAGCGCATTCCTTATGTGGCTTGGTGAACTAATCAGTGAAAAGGGGATAGGCAACGGCATATCAATGATTATCGCTTTTGGAATTATTGCAGGGTTACCACCTAGCATCAGTAACCTCGTTCAGGTTGTTGCCGGTGATACCACAAAAACGCTTCTAGCAGTCATCTACGGACTGGTTATAGTTGCAATGATTGTTTTTATTATTTGGGTTTCCGAAGCTGAAAGAAGGGTTCCTGTTACCTACGCCCGTCGCATGAGAGCAATGAAAGACCCGACAAAAGTTGATTCTTACTTGCCAATTAAAGTTAACGCCGCCGGAGTTATCCCGATAATTTTTGCTACCAGTTTGCTGGTGATGCCCGGGATTATCGCTCAACTTTTTCAAAGCGCCAGGTCCGATTGGGTGCGCAGTGCGGCACAAGCGGTAATATCATTCTTTAATAATAATATTTATTATTCGATAATTTTCTTTGTCCTTATTATCGCCTTCACATTCTTTTATACGTCGATTGTAATTAAACCCAAGCAAATTGCCGAGAACCTTCAAAAACAAGGCAGTTTCGTGCCGGGCGTGCGGCCTGGGCAGGAAACCGCATCATATATCAAAACAATTCTTTACCGAGTAACAAGTACCGGCGCCCTCTTTCTTGCCGCTGTCGCAGTAGTGCCATTCATCTTGCAAGCAACGCAGGCGGAGTTTAAGACCATAGCTCTTGGCGGAACTGGTATACTAATTATAGTAGCTGTTGCCATTGAAACTATGAGCCAAATTAAATCTCATATGACAACTCAAACCTACGATAAATTTATATAGAATATGCGCAGAAAAACAAAATATACAATCTGGATAGTGACACTTATTGTGATAATTATAGCCCTAATTGGTGGATACTGGTATTTACAACAAAGGGGTGGTGATGATATGGCTAGTGACGATAACGAGATCTCTGAATCAGCTACCGAGGAAAGTATCGATGCATTAAGCCAAGCTCATGGCACCGGCAATATTCTTGCAGTAACTGACAATAAAATTACCAACATTGACCTTGAAAAATCCCAGCAGAGCGAGCAGGATTCTAATGTTAAAAGTTATTCGACAGAAGTTTCTGGCGATGGCAGCATTATTATTCTCGACCAAAAAGATAATCTGAAAATTTTAGAAACTGATGGCAAGGAAAAAGAAATAGTATCGGCTAATGAATACAACCCCCTACCCGTAATTAGCCCCGATGGTAAACATATGCTGGTAATTGCCTTTTCCAACGCCGAACGCGACTTTGGTTATAAATTACAAATTTTTACAACCGATAATGAGTATGTCCGCGATATCGCATCATCACAGTCGAAGATTTCATCACCACTCTGGGGAAGTGATTCAACTGTTTATTTTGCCTCGATAAGTGAAAATGGCAGCATCCT
>CAZPNA010000014.1:0-9493 GCA_964588135.1 uncultured Candidatus Saccharibacteria bacterium
TACTTCATTGCGACCAATAAAATCACTGGGACGCTTGGCGCGCTCCGGCGCAATCACCACCCACTCCCCGGTAATAATATTCTGACGTAGTTGAGGCAAAGGAGACACTCCTTTTATAATTTTACACGCTAAAACACCCTAAAGTGTCGCGAAATATTCACTCGAAAGTAGAATCATTATTACCAAGTAACAATCTCTTGGTATCGACCCCACCTTGACTAAAACGCGCAAGTATTCCTAATTTGATATCGGCATGCCTTAGATAATTCATAATCTGATCGACGTTCTGACGCAGGATTCGTGATCCGACCTTGATCTCAACAACAACTTTATCCTCAACAAGGAAATCCAGCATAAAACGACCCAGCGAAACCGGCAACCCACCAATATTCACTTTAAATTGACCCTTGTATTTCAAACCTCTTTCGTCTAATTTTTGCGCAAATACTTTATAATAATATTTTTCTGGAAGACCAGCACCTAACTGCTTGTATGTGTCGAACAAAGCACCCACTATCTCGTAACTCAATTTTGGATAAACCAGATTCTTTGATGAACTGTATTTTTTGACTTCCTTTTCGCGTGAAACTTTCGCGTCTTGTTCGAGTGCTTTAGGGTGCAGGTTGAGGTTAGTTCTGCTTTGTGCATGACACAGAGCTATAGCTACCGCATCGGCAGTATCGTCTTGAACTATAGCTTCTTCTAACCTCAATATACATTTTACCATACTTTGAACCTGTTTTTTTTCAGCGCGCCCGTAACCGGTTAACGCCATTTTAACCACCGTCGGCTTGTACTCATAAACCGGCAGTCCGGCTTTCGACAGCGCTAAAAGGATGGCACCACGGGCTTGACCGACAACAATTCCCGTTTTGATGTTTTGCACAAAAAACAATTCCTCCACCGCTCCTTCGTGTGGATGATATTTTTTGATGATATCCTGCAATTCATTGTATAGAAGTTCGAGGCGCTTTGCGGTTGTATCTTTTGGTGATGTTTTGATACAGCCCGACGCCACTAATTTGCCTTGCCTACCCGGTTCGGCTTCGATAACTGCCCAGCCGCAAAGCGCCGACCCCGGATCTATTCCAATTATTCTGTTCATATAATAATAGTATAAAGTAGAAGGTAGAAAGTAGAAAGTAAAGCAAATGTCATTCCGGACTAGTCCATAAGAGATAAATAAGTTGATCCGGGAATTTTTTCCTAACCGCGCTCCGCCACCTCGTAGGTGGCGGAGCGGGTCAAGAATTATTTTATCGATACTTTTTATACTATCTCGGTTTGAACACTTCACACCCCGGAGCACGAAAGGTTGGATACAACATAAAATCACCCCTCTTGGTCTCCCCTTATTAAGGGGAGAAGTCTTCCGTGTATTATCTTTTAGTTATTAGTTATGAGCTATGAGTTATTAGCTGATATTACTCGCTACTCCGGTAACATCATCAAGTTCATCTAAAGCGCCGAGAAGCCTCATCACCTTTTCGCTAGTTTCACTGTCCAGCGATAAGGGCTGTTTTGGTTGCCACAAAATTTTCGCATCGGCAATATTGTAGCCCTTATCTTCAAGTTCTTTTTTTATATTATTGATATTGTTCGGCTGGGTGTAAACAAAATATTCGCTGTTTGATTCTTCGTAGTCGTCAGCGCCACTGTCGATGATATCCATTTCTGTTTCGTCTGATGATTTACTACCAGGTGACAAAATAATCTCGCCTTTTTTCTCGAAGAGATACTGTACAGCACCAGCGTTTGCTAATTTACCACCGTGTTTATTCAAAACTGATTTTATCTCTGCTGCCGCGCGATTTTTGTTATCGGTTGCCACTTCCACAAGAATCGCCGCTCCACCCGGCCCGTACACCTCGTAGGTGGCGTCGGTTATCGCGCCTTCACCACTCCCCGAGGCGCGTGCGATGGCGCGGTCGATGTTGGCTTTGGGCATATTTGCCGCTCGGGCGCGGTCGATAGCCAGGCGTAACTGGAAGTTCATACCGGGGTCAGCGCCCGCGCGCGCCGCCACCGCAATAGCGTTAGCTAATTTCGTAAAAACACCGGCGCGCTTGGCGTCAGCAACCCCTTTTTGATGTTTAATACTTGACCATTTCGAATGTCCGGACATGATATTTATCTCAAAATGTAAATCTCAAATCTCAAAATGGCAATGTAAAATAATTTTATATTTTGAATTGTAATTTTGAGTTTTGGACTTTGAGGTTTGAATTTATTCCTAATAGTACTCTATAACTAATACTTTCTTCTTTCAACTGTTTTTTGATGTTATAAATGATACTTTTTGGCGGAAAAGTATTTTTTGAGACTCAAAAATCCGACAAACGCCAGAACAATCATCGACACTATTTCAAGCGGTCCGGTAACGGCTGACTCCGCCGCTTGACGAGCATTTTTTGTGGCTTGGTCTTCTGTATCACCCGCAGCCGTTGATGATGTAGATGATGACGAGCTTCTTGATTCGCTCGATGATTGGCCCGAAGTTGTTGAGCCGTCTGCTTCATCGGTTACTGATGGCGAGTCAGGTGGTGTCCCAGGTGTTGACGGAGGGTTAGTCGATGTCGAACCACTACCACTTAATGAGTCATCAGCAACAGTATCGTCACTTGGAGTTGATGTGTTGTCTGATGTTGTATTATCAATTGGAGCTACCATATCATCACTGACCGTATCATCTGAAATTGATATATCGTCATCGCTAACACTAGTATCATCGTCACCTATAGCTGTATCATCCGTGGAATCGTCTCCGGTGCTATCATACGTACAACAACCATATGTACAACTCATACCGTCGCCACAATTACTATTTGAAGAACATTGTAATTCAGTCACACAAACTGGTTCCGGATATCCTAAACAATCTATTTCACAACCTTCCGGAGAGAGATTGCCATATGCATCTATCGATGCACATGCAGTGCAATATTTATCGATAGGAGTAATAGCATCAGCGCCGACAGAAATTACACCTGTTTGGTCGGCGTAGATAAAACCACCGAGTCCCAAAGCGGCCACTACTGCAATAACCCAAAGAAAAACAACTGTTGATTTTCGAGCCACACGTCTCCTTACTGTAATTACACAACTTACATAAAAGACTATTTGTTCGAAAAGGTTAGTTATACTGTTCGAACGTACCCGTGAGAACTATTATGGTTATCAGTTCTCATGATTACATTCGAACGATATTATTTATACGGTCCAAACCTTCATGGTGATAACTTCTCACTATCGCCGAGAAGGATAGACTATGTAGGTTATGTAATTATTATAGCAAATATATTGATTTTGTGTTGATATTATGGTAAGTTGCGGTGTTGGACATTCGGCCTTGCCGGATGCGTTGAAGCGAAAGGGGGTGCTTCGATGAGGCACCTTGACAGATTGGCAGTTATGATAGTTGTGTTGGTGGCGATTTTTGCCACCAGCACCTACGCCCAGTCAAACCGCATACGACTCGACCTCAACATCCGAGGGCGGCACGGCAGTAGCCACCTTGGCTACGACGTGGGACGATCGGGCAATTCCAGCCACTTTGGGGTACGGTACTCCGGACCCCACGCCAGCTTCAGTTACTCGACGTCGCGCTACGAAAGCGACTTCGATCGCTTCCTGCGTCAGCGGGAACTCGACAGGCTCCTGATGGAACGCCGCCAGATGTTCGGGAGCAAGAACTACGGCAACGTGCCGACTATCGACCACCTGTACAACAGTCTCTCTGTGGGATACGACGGTGGATACGGTCAGATGAATCTGGATGTCCCGATGCCTCCGGGCGTCGTGGACTGGATCGTCGATGCCTACACCGGAGATCTTCGTCCTCTCTACATCGACGGAACAGTCGGTCAACCTCTCGGCTGCGTCCAGACCGGCGCTTCGACCTTCCGACTACCGACAACACCCTCCTCTGCGCTACCGTCACGTCCCAGTGATCTCGGAAGGACGACCCAGCCGATGCCATCCGGCATCGCCGGCGAGGCGTACGTCGAAGTGGTCAATGAGTTCGACTGTGATGTCTATGTCGAATTCTGCGACCCTTTCCCGGGCGGGCAAACCCGGGAGTCATTGCGGGTCACTCGCAACTCGACAAGACAAGTCGAGATGGCGAGCGGGCGGTACACAGTTGTTGTCTATGGCTACGCCCCTAACCGTCAGCTCTTAGGGCAGAAGCTCTACGCGGTGGCCACCGGAAACAACCGCGTCAGCGCCCGCTACCTCGCCAACTGACGTGGGGGTCGCACCTCACAGCGCCACCTTGTCCCCTGAACCAGAGTTTCGGATTAACCGAAACACGGTTCAGGGGATTTTTTTTATTACAGTTCGAACGCTACCGCGTGAGAACTATTACCGTTTTTAGTTCTCGCTTGATTACAAGCTCGAACAATAACTCTTCATTCTTAAGTTTTAATTTTACATTGTACATTATTTAATTTATTTCCCGCATTCCACCCCTTCTCCATCCAGCTCGCAGGTAACAGTACCCTCCTCATCCGTCCGCAAAATTTCATAAACATATTTACCATACACTTCCAGCGCTTTGGCGTGCGGGTGGCCGTATTTATTATCACGTCCTACTGATATCACAACCACATCAGGGTCAACCGCGCCCAAAAAGCAATCGGCAACCCCATTTTCCGACCCATGGTGCGCCGCTTTGAGCACATCACTATTTAAACTACTTGATTCCAGTTTGCACAGGTTTGATAGAACCTCCTTTTCCGCATCACCGGTCAACATAACCTGCGAATTTTTATAAACAAATCTTGCCACCACCGAAGCGTTGTTGACGTTTGTTTCGCCACTGACGGATGATGATGACGATACCGGCGCCAAAATTTCAAACCGTCCGCCGCCCCACTCGAATACATCACCCTGACGAACTTCACGGTCGGGAATATTTTTAGATTCTATAGTATCTTTCCACTGCGCGTAAATCGCGCTGTCGTAACTAATGCTATTTTCCAACACCTCCCCGACTTCGTAGCGATCGATGATTTTTACTAGCCCCGCGACATGGTCGGCATGGGGGTGAGTCAAAACAATATGCTCGATTTTTCGGTCAAACGGCGACATCAACCCGCTAATTTGCGACAGCACCGCATCGTCCGGACCGCCATCAATTAAGATTTGCTCATCACCCGGCAGGTTAATGAGGATAGCATCGCCCTGACCAACATCCATAACATTAACAGTGATGTTATCCGCTGACCCACTGTAAAAAACCCGCGACCATATAAGTAGCGCAATACCCGCCAAAACTATAAGGATGATTTTAGATATTTGTGATTTCATGACTATCATGTTAGATGTTAAATCTCAAATGTTAAAACCACATGTGATTATGTAATATCTTTACTGTTCGAGAGTGTAATCATTCGAGAACTATTAAGTCAGTAGTTCTCGGCGATTACGCCTCGAACGATAAGCTTTAACATTTTAAGTTTTGGTTTTGAGTTTTGCCTGCCCCTCGTAGCCTTGGCGAAGTAGGGACATTTGAGATTTAACATATTGATAATTTAGCCAAATCACAACTATCCCAAACCAAACTATTATCCACCACGGGCTAAAATCATAGCTAGTGATAACTGCGCCGGGCAACTGTGCCGCCCACTCGATAAGTTTTACGACACCAGTTAGAATCAACCACGGAAAAAATGAAACTGCTTGACTAAGCGGAGGGATAATCATCGAAATTATCGCCGCGCCGAACCCCAGCCCCATTGTCAGCGGAATAAACGGTAAGATGATAGCATTAACCAGTGGCGCAATTATCGATATTTGTCCAAAAAGGATGAGGATGACCGGCCATGTCAGCATTTGCGCGGCAAAGGTTGATGACACCGCCTCGCGGATTGATTTATGCAATTTTATGTAGCCGGGGATGCGCGCAAACCACGCATCGAATTTCGGAGCAAAATATATAAGTCCTAAAACCGCAAGGAATGATAGTTGAAAACCGGCGTCGAACCGAACAATCAATGGGTTAATAATAATCATCAGCCCCGCCGCAATAAATATCGTATGTTCGATTTTTACTTGTCTGCCAAAGAGAATTGCGACAATTCCCAGCGAACCCATAATTGATGCGCGGACAATACTGGCGTTGGCACCGGTGAGAATGGTAAAGATAGCAACTGCCAAAAAACCGCAAATTATCGCCGGCCAGTAGCCGGCGCTGCGGCGCACAAACGCGAAAAATATTGCAAGGATTATCGAAATATTAAACCCGGAAATAGCGATTATGTGGGTTGTGCCGGTGCGCCGCAGCGCCTCCTCAAATTTTTCTGTAAAGTTGATGCGAGTTCCGGTAAGAAGCCCTTGGTCGAGCGCCCCTTGGGGTTCGGGCATTGTTTCGGAAACAACATCTTCAATTTTGTGTTTGACTTCCAATATTCCGGCAATTATTTTGCTCGCTCCGCCACTACTTACTTTTTCCACGTCACGGGGGTATTTGACAATTCCCACTGCTTTAAATTTCATAAGTAGATAATTTGGGTAGTCGAAAATATCGCCTTGATCGGTTTCAAATGATTCCACTTTTTCGATAGTTCCGGTAAATTTTACACGATCGCCATATTTGTAAACAGGATACGTCTCCGCCTTCACCAAGATATTGTGACTGTCATTGCCCCAAAGGGGACCCTTCGGGTCGATGGACGAAGCAATCTCATCCCCTTTTTTGTCATTCCGGACTTGATCCGGAATCCCTTCCTCTTGAGATCCTGAATCAAGTTCAGGATGACGACCATCCACTTTTATTATCAACTGTTGATAGGTCGGTTTCTGCACTGGTTCAGCGATGATGATCCCTTCCGTTGATACCTCTCTGTAAAATTGGTCGCCCGGCGTTAAATACCCAACATAGAGGCAGGTAAAAACAATTCCTAAAATTAATGCAATAGCGCTGGCGTAGATACTGCGCAATATTTTGTTTTTCCAAAACACCACCATTACCGCGACTAGCGCGACTGTGATATATAGGAATATCGTTTGGTTGTTTTGCAATGCTTCGATGCTCGATGCCACAAAACAACCAAGTGCAAAAGACCCCACCAAGAACCTTATAAAAACCGATTTCATAAAATAATTATAAACTAAAAATGAAGAATAAATAATTAATCGTCATCCTGAACTCCTGCTTGCAACCTTCATGCAACTGCAAGCTGGTGATTCAGGATCTAATTTAGTACTTCAGGGGGGTGCTGAATCAAGTTCAGCATGACGAGAGTAATAACGAAAATCGGGGTTCGGCGCATAGCCGAACCCCGGTAGTGGAAAAGCATAGTCACTCTAAAAGAGTGATTTCGTCACAGTAGGCGACTTCATCGATATCCGCTCGAGGCGGTTTCGCCTCATCGCTGCGATCTTCGAACTCAAGACCGCGTTGCATAGGGCAAAACCTGCAATCACGGTCTTCGCGACGACAAGCCGCGTGACATATCAGGGGATCTTCTCCGTACTCGGCCTCTCCGATCAGTGCCACAATACCCAAAGGGACCACATCCTTTCATCTTGGTGCAAACGAATACTACCATAAAAACGGTTGACAAACAAGACCATATCACTTAATATCAATTAATGATGAAGCCGAAAAAAATATCCAAAAAAATAAAAGTCAGTGAGTATAAGTTGGGTTGGCAACGTTGCCAGGCCGATTTTGACAATTTTAGAAAACGCACCGAGCAGGAAAAAACTATTTGGCAGAAATCGGCCAAAACTGATTTAATTTTAGAACTATTGCCAGTGGTTGATAATTTCGAACTAGCACTCGCCCACCTCACCGATGAGCAAAAAAAAGACCCTGCAATTCAAGGAATTTTACATATTCAAAAACAACTCAATGATATTATGGCTGGCATTGGCGTGGTAAAAATTGATGCGAAGCCCGGTGATAAATTTGATGAAAATATTCACGAAGCCGTAGAATCTGCCACTAAAAAAGGTGGTGATACTATCGATAAAGTTTTAAAAGACGGTTATAAAATCGATGGAAAAGTCCTCCGCCCCACCAAAGTGACAGTTTGCTAAATCACACCCTGCACTCTAATTCACCCGCCGGGCAGAGCCCCTCTGGGCGGCGCCCGAATTTGTCGCGAATCAGCACACGAAAAAAATTGTCATCCCAAACTATACCATTTGTATTTATTGATAAATTGATTTGGGATCTATATTGTAATCAACGGCATAATCTCATATACTCAAATCATCCTCGAACCTTAACAGAAAGGGTGTGTGGCACCGGTGGCAAGAAAAAACGAGATCGGTCAAGTAGTTTTACGAGCGTAGATCCCAATTCTACCTGTAAATACAAAGTTGTCTATGCCAAGCGCAAACCAGGAGCGCTGATTCGTTGTGGGGTTTGTGGCAAAATCTTACGAAAGAAGATTCTTGTATATAAAATTAATCACAGACGAAACAAATCATGGTTTACTATATGGCAATGCTCAAAATGTAGGATCACCTACCAATCCACCAGTGCAAGAGGGTGGATTACTGGCATAAAGTGGCCATCTCCGGTAAGGAGGCGTTGCGGATGAACAAGAACACACTAAAACAAAACCATCTACGATCCATTTTTGACATTCTCGTTCAATATTGGTACTTACTGATCCTTTTTGTTGGTTTGGTAGCATCAAATGAAGTTTACAAAGCAACTAACCGCATCGATATCACATTCGGCATATTCTTTCTATCTTTCCTTGCATTCTTTATGATTGCTTCATACAAATGCTCTATTGACACAAGGGGAAATACTGATAGCAAATTGATAGTGCATTGTCAAATCCCATCAACACCATTTAACGACAACCGAGGGATAGAGAGTGAAATATGCGATGGTGATTATGACGAAATGGATTTTGAAGGCGATGACAGCCCAGCTTTGACAACGGATAATTTGATCGGTGCCTACAACAGTTCTCCAGAAGGAATCTTAGACAACAAATAGCTTCTTGCATTCACGACCCCCTCCCCGGGGGTCTTTTTTTGAATGATTAACCCTGAGCGATAGCCGAATGTGTTGACCCCGTAAAATTACGATTACATAATCACGGGGTCGGCGCTCAAATAATAAAATATCTCATGTGATTTATTCGCGTGTGATTCGCGATAGATTCGAGTGCATTAGAGTGATTAACCCTGAGCGATAGCCGAATGGGTTGACAAAATGTAAAGCGTACTTTACAATTGAAATTGACTTTAGTAGTATATAAAACGTATAAAAGTTAAGGGTTAGACGTTAAGTGAATCTCACATCTAACTTCTAACTAATAACATCTAACATATTAACAACTGTCCCACTTCGCACGATCTCTTAGAGAAATAGGTTATTATTCCTCTTTTCTAAATAGATCGCGCTACGAGGGACTTCCGGGTTTTGCTTCCTGGTTTGGAGCGCAAAACTCGGAGCGAAAGGAATATATGAGCAAAATCATAGGTATTGACCTCGGGACGACCAACTCGGTTGGTGCAGTTA
>CAZPNA010000015.1:0-5713 GCA_964588135.1 uncultured Candidatus Saccharibacteria bacterium
AATCAACGGGCCCACAAAGCTTGTTGGTCGCCAAATAGAATCTACCGACCTTCGAGCAGGAGCAACTATGGTTCTAGCGGGGCTTATAGCCGAAGGAGAAACCACTGTTGAAAAAGCTGAAATTATTGACAGGGGCTATGAAAAAATAGACAGTAAACTCTCTAAGGTTGGCGCATCAATTAAACGCATCCAATAATGCCAAGATTAGCAATAGATTTAGGAACAGCTCATATTAGAATTTACCGCCCGGGAAAGGGTGTTGTTGTTGATGAGCCCTCGGTTGTTGCGCTTGATGCTACAAATAATAAAATTGTTGCAGTTGGGTCAGAGGCCAAAAAAATGCTTGGACGCACACCGGATAGTATTGTCGCTGCCCACCCTCTGCAAGACGGCGTTATTGCATCATTTCGGATTACCGAAGGTATGTTAAGATATTATTTTAATAAAATTACCGGCAGAATAAGGTTAACCCGCCCTGAAGTTATGGTAGCAATTCCCGCAGGAGTAACTTCAACAGAGCAAAGAGCGGTTATTGATGCCTGCTCCTCCGCCGGTGCCAAAGAGACATATGTTATTAAATCACCTATCGCCGCCGCGCTTGGCGCCGGTGTCGCCATATCGAGCCCAAGTGGTAATCTGATTATTGATATTGGCGGTGGCACCAGCGAGATTGCTGTTATAGCGCTTGGTGATGTTGTAGCATCAACCAGCTTACGCGTTGCCGGTAAAAAGATTGATGTGGCAATTGCATCACACCTGCGCAAACAGCATAGCCTAATAGTCGGCGAACAGACAGCAGAACAAATAAAAAAGGAAATTGGGTCTGCAGTCAGCGGTAAAGATGATAAACAAATGGAGGTGTCGGGAAGCAACACAGTTACTGGCCTGCCGGAGAGTATGATTCTCAAGAGTGAAGATATAGCATCACCAATCCGCTCGCAGTTGAATGAAATAATTATGGCGGTGAAGTCGGTATTACAAAAAACGCCACCGGAACTTGCCAGCGATGTCATGGATAAAGGTATAATAATAACAGGCGGTGGTGCCAAGTTGCGGTCGATTGAAAAATTAATGACTAGAGTTACCGGCGTGCCGTGTCAAGTAGTCGATGAACCGGAATTTTGCACAGTGCGAGGAATTGGTGTCGCTATTGAACATTTAGATGATTTTAAAAAGAGCATATTATGGATGAAATAAATATCGGTATTGACGTATCTAAAGTCGCGAAAAGTTTTATGTCGGGTACGGAATATTACACGCAGGAAATTGCCAAGGCGATTCTTAGTGCTGATGAAGGCCATGACCACATCAAGTTGTATTGCAAGGCACCTCTTGATGGAAAACTCGGTGTATTGCCATCAAATGCTGAAGAAAAAGTCATGACCCAACCACCGCGATTGTGGACACAGGTTCGATTAAGCTATGAAGTTTCCATAAAACCACCCGATGTATTGTTTATTCCTGCCCACACCCTGCCGGCACTCTCAAAAGCACCAATTGTGACAACGATTCACGATTTGGGTTTTAAGCATTATCCGGAGCTCTATCCACGCCACGAACTTTGGTACCATAATTATTCTATGAACTCGGCAATAAAGCGCGCAAAACACATCATCGCAATTTCAGAGGCAACAAAGAAAGATATATTAAAATTTTACCCGTTTGCAAAAGCAGATAATATTACAGTTGTCCATCACGGGTTTAACAGAGAAAGGTACAGACCGCTCAAATCAACCGATAAAACTATTTATCAAGATAAATACGGGAAATACATACTGTTTGTCGGACGGTTAGAAGAAAAAAAGAATGTTCTTGGTATTGTCAAGGCGTTTAGTCTTTTGCGCAAAGAAAAAAGGATAACTCACAAATTAGTTCTTGCCGGCCGGCCAAAATTTGGTTTTGACAAAGTAGAAAAAGCGATTGCTGAACTGCCCGATGAAATTAGGGATGATATTATTCTGCCCGGCTATGTTCCTGATGATAAGTTACCGATTCTTTTGCGCGAAGCTGATTTGTTTCTTTTCCCGACATTTTTTGAAGGTTTTGGAATGCCTATTTTGGAAGCATATGCATCAGGAGTGCCTGTTGTAGCGTCTAACACTACCAGTATTCCCGAAGTAGCCGGTGATGCCGCAATCCTAGTTAACCCCTACAAGCCACTAGAGATTGCATCGGGCTGCAGCAAGCTTATCAACAAACCGGACTTGAGACGAAGAATGATAAGTTTAGGGTTGCAAAGATCAAGACAATTCACTTGGGAAAAAGCGGGGGTTAAAACGCTGGAAATATTACTTAAAGTCGGTTATGAAAACAAACAAAAAAGATCTGTCTAGTATCAGGGTTATCAATCAAGACATTGATAATACTACTATTGATGATGTTATAAGACGCGCTAAATGCGCGATTGATGATGATGGTTTTTTAGCTATTGCCACGGTAAATCCGGAATTTTTGGTGTTGTCGGCGCGCGATGAACACTTCTCATCAACATTAAAAAAGTTTGATATTAAAGTACCCGATGGTTTTGGGACCGTGACGCTGCCGCGATTATTTGGCAGAGGCAAATTCAAGCAGAGAATTACCGGAGTTGATTTGAGCTGGAGACTTTTATCTTTGGCTGGTAAAAATAAATACAAGATCTTATTGCTCGGTTCAAGTGATGATAATTCCCAGAAAGCATGCGCTAAAATACGCGCAAATTTTCCATCAATTCGTGTAAAATGTATAAGTGGCGGAGTTATTGACCCATTTGACATCAAAAACGATCTTAAAGACGAAATTACAGCGTTTAAACCTGATATTTTACTTGTTGGTCTTGGCGCGCCTAAGCAGGAATATTTTATTATTAATAATGCACGTAATTTGGGTGTCAATGTAGCAATCGGCGTCGGCGGAACCATCGACTTTTTAAGCGGCGCCAGCTTACGCGCGCCAAAGTGGATGCAATCTGTTGGCATCGAGTGGCTTTGGCGATTGATTGTCGAACCACGCCGCTGGCGCCGCATCATTACTGCTGTTTTAATATTTCCTTGTGAGTATATACGTTCTTTATTTCAACAAAATAATCTTGACAAGTGATCAATTATATGGTATAGTACCCTGTTACGCTGACCGCTTCGCGGAAAACGTAATGTTCGTAAAAAAATAGGATGTATTGGCGACACGCTTTTTTAGTCGTCAGCGCGTCCTCACCAGTAAGGCTGTGTTGCTCCATGGCTAACAGCATATCTCTGGAGGTTATCGCGAAAGCGATCATCACGATTGGCCATCTTCTGCTCGGGCTTGCAAAGTCCGGCATTTCGATGGCTGACCTCAACGATGTCTACGGTGGCAAGAAAACCTGGCGAGATATCTTCTCGCCAGTAGAGCCGATCGACACGTCAGCGGTCAACGATGCTATCATCGCCGGTGTCATCACCATCACCGGTATGCCGAACAGCGATGGCTGGTATCTTGGGACAGCACTTTGTCCTGCGTGCGGTCTCATGGTGACTGCCGACATTGATCCGGGAGGGATCGTCAAGTTCTCCGATCACGGCATCGATGGCAACTGGTGTAGCTGTCAGGGCTACGATCTCAACATCTACGACCCTCGCTACAAAGCTGCCGCTCGGCAGTCTTGCAGGGTCGAGAAGCGACCGTGCCCGCGTTGCCACAAGCGCGTCGATGCGGAAATCCGTGACCCCGAGGACCCGCGCAACCGAGAAGTCCACATCCTTCCTCACGAGGAATGTAGCTACACCGGTGACGGTTGCGAGATCTTCACCATGAGGTGTCGCAGCTGCGGATCGGAAGGTGTCAAAGCACGCTACGACTGGAAGGGTAACATCTGGTATGATCATCATGACGTACCAGGTGGAATGTCCTGCTCTGCCCCTGACCCCATCTTCTGCGACCCATACCATCTTGAGGGTCTGGTAGGCGAGGATAGCTTCGGCACCCATTTGATAGTGCAAGATACGGAGCCATAGCTTCTCACAACGCACCACCCACCCCCGCTCGCACTTTGAGCGGGGGTTTTCGTTTCAAAAAACCATTTATATGATTCAATCAAATAACAAATTCGCTATAGATATGCTATAGAATAGATTTCTAAACCGATAAAATCACTTCTATATATTTCTAATACAAATATATTATACAAAACGAACCTGTAATTCTTCCTCACTATTTGACGATCGTCATATAGTGAGGAAAATACGAACCTGTTAAATTAACATATTGGTAATACATTACAAATAATACCGGGATTTATTATATTTACACGACTATTTTGTTGACATTCCATATATGTCCTGATAAGATATAAATGATTGAGTTATGGGTGGCTTGGGCCGCCCTTGAATTATATAAAAAGAGCAGATAACGTATCCCTCGACAGGCTCAGGGAATATAATAGATTTGGAGAATATATTATGGCAATTAATTTTTTGGCAGCAATCAAGCAATTGGCTCTTGAAAAAGGTCTTCCCGAAGACGTAGTTAAAGAAACGGTAGAATCGGCAATCGGCGCCGCATACCGAAAGGATTATGGACGACCCGGCCAACATATTATTGCCGAGATTGACTCAAAAACCGGTGGTGTCAAACTGTGGCAGATTTATAGAGTTGTTGAAACAGAAGAAGAAGTTGAAAATCCGTTCGTTGATCTTACCCCTGAAAAAGCTAAGGAAATCGATAAAAAAGCAAAAATTGGTGACGAAATCAGAATTCCTCTTGAATATAAAGAGGATTTTGGTCGTATCGCTGCACAAACTGCAAAACAAGTCATTATTCAACGTATTCGTGAAGCAGAAAGAGGTATTCTTTACGATGAATATAAATCGAAAGAAAAGCAAATAGTCAACGGCATCGTCCAACAAACCGAAGGTCGTGTTGTCATTATTAGTCTTGGCAAAACAAATGGTGTGCTTTTGCCCAGCGGTCAAATACCTACAGAAAATTACACGATCGGAAAAAGATTAAGAGTTTATGTCCAAGACGTCGAAGAAACATCGCGTGGACCAAGGATTATTGTTACTCGAGCATCAACGCAATTGATTGAGGGGCTATTTGAAATTGAAGTACCCGAAATCGCAAGTGGCGCAGTAGAAATCAAGGGAGTTGCGCGAGAAGCCGGAGCAAGAACAAAAATTTCCGTATGGTCAGATGAAGAAGGTATTGACCCAGTAGGTTCTGCAGTAGGGCAACATGGGTCACGTGTTCAAGCAGTACTCTCGGAAATTGGCGATGAAAAAATAGACATAATTCTTTACGACGAAAAACCGGAAATATATATTACAAATGCTCTTTCGCCTGCAAAAATTAGCAAAATAACTTTGCAAAAAAAGGATAAAAGAGCAAAGGTAATTGTTCCTGATGACCAACTGTCGTTAGCAATTGGCAGGCGCGGTCAGAATGTTCGTCTTGCCAGCCAGCTGACTGGTTGGGAGATCGATATAGACACCAAAGATAATGATAAAAAAGACAAAAATTTAGCCAGGAAACAAGCGAAGACTAAAGATACAGACATAGACGGAAAAGTAACCAAAGACAAAACAAAAGATATTAATTCTAAATAAACCAATTAAATATGTCATTAAATAACGATAGTGATATATTTGAGAAATTTAATGAATCTGCTCGAAACGTTTTGGTCAATGCGCAGCAGATAGTTCACGGAACAAAAACAAAACTGTTTACCAACAAAAAAAAATTACCATTAAATAAAAAA
>CAZPNA010000015.1:5723-9416 GCA_964588135.1 uncultured Candidatus Saccharibacteria bacterium
CAAGAGGTACTCTTTCATTTGATATTTTAAAGGAATATTTAATATCACCCGATCAAATAAGACTAGTACTAGGTACGACAAAATCATCTAGCAAAAAGATTAATTCTATCTCGGAGTCCGGTAAGCTAGTTATTAAAAACTCGATCCTCATTGCCGCAAAATACAACCATATCAGTGTTGATAGTGAGCACCTACTGATGGCATGTCTCTCCAGTCCAAAACTTATAAGTTATAAATTAATCAGTCAACTAGGCGCTGACCCGGAAAAAATCAAGATCCAGTTATCCAATTTATTTTCAGACCTCGCTGAGATGGATGAAATAATCCGCAATAAAATACACCAGAATACAGACCATATTATTGATGATGAAATTATTGGTAACACCCTACCTAGTACTAAAAAACGACCGAAACAGACAACTGCGATTGACTACTTTACGATTGACTTAACAGCAGCTGCGCGCAAAGGTGAGCTTGATGCGGTAGTAGGTCGCAACCAGGAGATTAATCGCGCGCTCAACGTACTTGCCAGAAGAACTAAAAACAACCCTGTTCTTGTCGGCGAGCCAGGTGTCGGCAAAACCGCCATCGTTGAAGGCATTGCTCAATTAATAATTAAAAACAAAGTTCCAACCGTTCTCGCATCTAAAAAAATTCTTATGCTCGATTTACCTCTTTTGGTTGCAGGAACAATGTATCGCGGACAATTCGAGGAGAGGATCAAAAAGGTAGTTGATGAAATTATCAAAAACAACGACACGATACTCTTTGTTGATGAAATCCACACGATAGTTGGCGCTGGTAGTGCTGAAGGCTCGATTGATGCCGCTAGTATATTAAAACCTGCCTTGACGCGAAATAAATTAAGATTAATTGGAGCCACTACAAACAGTGAATACCGCAAATATATCGAAAAAGACAGTGCCCTTGAGCGTCGGATGCAAAAAGTAATAGTAAACGAACCGACTCCCGAACAATCAATCAATATGATTAAGGGTTTAAAAAAAAGATACGAGGATTTTCACAACACAATAATCTCCGATGAGGTAATTAAATATGCTACAGACCTGTCAATACGTTACATATTTGACAGAAATCTTCCCGATAAAGCAATTGATATTATAGATGAGGCAGCTGCTTCTATTTCTGTAAAAAATAAACCAAAAAAACACACGCCAAATATCGATAAGCTTGTTAGTGAACTGGCGCAAGCATCGGAAGCGAAAGAATTGGCGCTTAGCGAAATGCAAATTGATAAGGCGTATAAGCTAAGACAACTTGAAAAAGAGCTTGAAAATAAAATATCTAAATCTAAATCAATAAAAAAAACTGCTCCGTCGCGCATAACAAAAGAAGATATTGCACTAACTGTAGCGCAGATTACGGGTTTACCATATGACAATATCATCAGTTTCGAGAGGAAGAATCTTAAAAATATTAATAAAACACTTTCGGATAATATCGTTGCACAAGACGAAGCTATTTCCGAAGTAACTCAAGCCATAAAGAGGCACAAAACCGGGATCAAAGAAGAGAATAAACCGATTGGATCATTTATATTTCTTGGACCAACAGGCGTTGGTAAAACCGAGCTAGCAAAGGCATTAGCGCACCATATTTACGGGTCAGAAAAATCACTTATTCGCATTGATATGAGTGAATTTATGGAAAGACATTCGATGTCACGACTGTTAGGTGCTCCACCGGGATATGTCGGCTACGAAGAAGCGGGCAAGTTAACCGAAGCAGTAAGAAAGCAGCCCTATTCAATATTACTTTTTGATGAAATCGAAAAGGCAAACCCTGAATTTTTTAATATCTTACTTCAGATACTTGATGATGGGTTTTTGACAGATGCCCAAGGAAACCGAGTTAATTTCCGCAATACACTCATTATTATGACATCTAACGTTGGCCTTAAAGAATATCATAATAAAAATAATATTGGGTTTACTAAAAAGGACGATATTGGCGAACGTGAAAATTTTAAAGTGATATTGTCAAAATCGCTTAAAAATTATATGAGTCCTGAATTAATTAATAGAGTTGATAGAATAATAGTGTTTAACAGTCTTGGCAACGCTGCACTAGAAAAAATTGTTTCGATTGAGCTTTCTAAGCTTTCCCGAAGAATTCTTGAAAACGAACAAATAGAGATTGCATTTGACAATAAAATTACAGATTGGCTGGTAAAAATAGGTACCGACAAGAAATATGGCGCTCGCCCGTTGAAGCGCGCTATACAGAACTATATCGAGAATATTATTGCCGATGGAATTATTGAAGACCAAATACAGGCGGGCAACAAATACCACCTCACTATTATTAATAACAAGCCTCAAATACTAGCAAAAACAGCCAAACCAAAATCTAAAAAGAAATAATGGCAAAAAAACTGCGCGAGACACTTATAAGCAAGATTCAATACCTCGACCAAAATAGCAGGAGCGAGATTGATAGGGCGGCGGATTTTGCTCAAAAAGCGCACCAAGGCCAGGTTAGATTAAGTGGTGAGCAATATATTGATCATTCTCTCGAAGTAGCCATAGAACTTGCCAAGCTGCACCTCGACAAGGACGCGATAATCTCGGCAATATTACATGATACTATCGAAGACACCGTAGTTACCATTAAAGATATTAGAAAAAAATTTGGACCGACCGTGGCGTATTTGGTGGATGGCGTAACCAAGCTCGACAGAGTCAGAATAAGTAAATCATGGCTAATGCCTTTTAAAAAAAGTTATAAAGAGGTTGATAGATACGAAAACCAAATCGAGACTTTGCGCAAGATGTTCGTTGCGACATGTAAAGACATAAGAGTCATCTTAATCAAACTTGCCGACAGGATATGCAACCTTAGAACACTTTCTTATCTTCCGGAGGTAAAGCAGCGCCGTATTGCCGGAGAAACAATGGAAATTTACGCGCCAATTGCCAACAGACTTGGTATTGGTGAGTTTAGGTGTGAACTTGAAGACTTATCATTCCCTTATATATTGCCCAAAGAATATGAGCAAGTAAAAAAATTGGCTATCCCCGAAATTGAAATAAGAACAAAATATTTGGCAAAATTAAGCGTTAAGGTTCGAAAAATTATTGCAAAACAAGGTATAAAAGTAAAAGTCATATATCGCGCAAAACGTTGGTATAGCCTCTTTAAAAAACTTCAAAAATACGATAACGATATTTCTAAAATATTTGACATTGTTGCTCTTAGAATAATAGTTCCCAATGTTGAAGACTGCTACAATGTACTTGGTACAATCCACAACCTCTGGAACCCATTACCGGGACGCATTAAAGATTATATTGCCCTACCCAAGCCAAATGGTTATCAGTCACTACATACAACGGTATTTGCCGATAAAGGAATAATTACCGAGATTCAAATCAGAACATTCGAGATGAACAAACAGGCGGAATTTGGTATTGCCGCTCATTGGCACTATTCACAAGGCAAGAAATCGTCAAATATTCCTAAAAAACAGCTAGCTTGGGTGAACGAGCTTCTCAAGTGGCAGGGCAGGATTAAAAAAGCGAAAGACTGGCGACAGGCGCTTAATTTGGACTTTTTTAAGGATAGGATTTTCATCTTTACACCAAGAGGCGAAGTTAAAGACTTACCCGTTGGTGCAACCCCGGTTGATTTTGCATATTCTATCCATACTGCTGTTGGCAACCAATGCTCCGG
>CAZPNA010000016.1:0-8928 GCA_964588135.1 uncultured Candidatus Saccharibacteria bacterium
ATTTGGCACAAAAAATTCTCGATACAGGCGGAGCCTTAGTATCGGAATTCGCGCCAGGATTACCAAGCTACCGGTCAAATTTTCCTATCCGCAACCGTATCATCGCCGGCTTATCACAACTGACTGTAGTTATCGAAGCTCTTGCGGATTCAGGGGCGCTTATTACTGCTCGAGCGGCATTGGAGTATAATCGGGAAGTGGGGGCAGTGCCGGGCGATATAAACCGTCCGCAGGCGCTCGGTCCAATCAACCTTATTAAAATGGGGGCATCAGTCATCACTAGTGCTGATGATGTGCTGGTAGCGCTGGGGTTGGAGCCCGGAGTAGAGGAATTATCACAACAGCAAACCGATTTGTCGCAATTATCAAACAATGAAAAAACGGTTATCGAAAAACTCTCAAGAGAACCGGTACATGTTGACAAATTATCAAAAGAAGTTATGCTTGATATCGCCGATGTCAATTCGGCCTTGGTGATGCTCGAGCTTAAGGGCGTTGTGAAAAACCTAGGCGGAAACTTGTATATTAGGATGTAGAAAGTAGAAGGTAGAAAGTATAAGGTGAAAATCATATGAATAATCTAATAATTGTGGAGTCGCCGGCGAAGGGGAAAACTATCGAGAAATTTTTAGGTAGCGATTACTCGGTAATGGCATCATACGGTCACGTTCGTGATTTGCCCAAAGGCAAAATGGGTGTTGATGTTAAAAAAAACTACGAGCCGGAATATATTATCCCGACAAAGTCTAAGCGAACCGTATCTGCTCTTAAAAAAGCAATCGCTGAAGCTGATAAAGTATATCTTGCGACTGACCCTGATAGAGAAGGCGAAGCGATAGCGTGGCATGTGGCTCAAGCCACAGGTCTAATCAGTAGAAAGTTAAAAGTAGAAGGTAGAAGGTGCAATCGAATATCTTTTGATTCTATAACCAAGGAAGTGGTGACGGAGGCGGTTAAAAATCCGCGAGAAATTGATATGAATTTGGTAGATGCTCAGCAGGCGCGCAGAGTTATCGACCGGCTGGTAGGTTATAGTCTTAGCCCAATCCTTTGGAAAAAAGTTCTCAAAGGATTGTCAGCCGGCCGTGTCCAGTCTGTTGCTGTCAGGTTAGTTGTTGAACGTGAGCGCGAACGTGAGAAATTTAAAGCACAAGAATATTGGAGTATTGAAGCGGATTTAAAAAAGGGTGACAGTAAGCAGTTTCCATCATTTCTAGTCGAAATCGGCGGCAAGAAAATTGAGAAGCTATCTATCAACACGGGAAAAGAAGCCGAAGATATCATCAAATCTCTAAGAAATGCTAAATATAAGGTTATCGATGTAGTTAAAAAAGAAACCAAGCGCCAGCCGTACGCGCCGTTTACAACATCTACCATGCAACAAGAGGCGGCTAACAGATACGGGTGGTCGGCAAAGCAAACAATGCGCGTGGCGCAGGGTTTATATGAAGCTGGGCTGATAACATACATGAGAACCGATTCGGTTTCGGTAAGCCCATCGGCGATAAGCGCCACGCGCAAATATATCGAAGCGGAATTAGGCTCGAAATATTTATCAGACGCTCCAAGAATGTTTAAAACAAAAGCCAAAAGAGCACAAGAAGCACACGAAGCGATACGCCCAACCTACCCCAAAAATTCACCGGAGAGCATCAAAACTCGTGATGCCAGAGCGATAAAACTTTATGATATTATCTGGCGTCGAATGATTGCTAGCCAAATGGCGGATGCTCGCTATGATAACACAATGGCTCGCATCAGCGCTAATGGAAATGGTTCAACATCGCTCACCACAGAATGCATCTTTCAGGCCAATGGTATCAAAATTATTTTTTCCGGTTGGCGCAAGATGTATGTTTCATCATCAAGCGAAGATAAACTTTTACCGGAATTATCAAAAGGCGACAGTTTGGATTTGGTTAAACTGCGCAACGAGCAGCATTTTACAGAACCGCCAGCGCGGTATAGTGAAGCGACACTTATCAAAGCTCTCGAGGAGCTGGGAATCGGCCGACCGTCAACTTACGCGCCGACAATGGCGACAATTGTCGATAGGGGCTATGTCATCAGAGAAAGTGGTCGGTTGATGCCGGAAGACATCGGTTGCACTGTCAATGACCTTTTAGTGAAACATTTTCCCGAATCTATCGATTACGATTTTACCGCCAAAATCGAGGATGAGCTTGATGGTGTTGCTGCCGGTGATATCAAGTGGCCGAAAGTGGTTGGCGATATCTATGAACCACTGGAGAAAAAAATTGCGGCGGAAGAGGGAAAAATTGAAAAAGTAAATACCGAAGAAAAAACTGACGAGAAGTGTCCGGAATGTGGGAAAGATATCGTTATCAAGCGAGGTCGGTTCGGAAAATTCTATGCGTGCACCGGTTTTCCGGAGTGTAAATACACCAAGCCTTTTTTGACAGAAGCACAGCAGAAACTGAAAGATGAAGCAGAAAGCATCGCCAAAAGTAAAAAATGCCCTAAGTGTTCATCGGAGCTTGTTGCTCGCAAAGGTAAATTTGGTTGGTTTATCGGGTGCAGTAAATATCCGAAATGTAAGTATTTAGAAAATGTTAGATCTAAAATGTCAAATGTCAAAACCAAATCTAAAAATGTGAAATCTGGTAATACAGATTCTGAAGAATCAAAGAAAGAGAACTAAAAAAGAAAACGCGTCTCCTATCGAACAATAACATTCATTATCACAGTTGCGGATGCTGGATAATATAAGTACTATTGTTATTGTATCTAGTTAATGAAAGACTATTACTTGAACCGAGTATACGCACATCCCGCACGTGGATGTGACGGTTAGGATAATCGTTATGGCGATATTACCAAAGTCTATAACAAATTTAATTGAAGAGTTGTCAAAACTTCCGAGCGTGGGTCCTAAGACGGCAGCGCGGCTGGTTTTTTATTTGCTTTCAAAATCGGACGGTGACAATCAAAAGCTGAGCGAAGCGCTTATCAACCTGAAAAAGAATCTGGTACAGTGCGAGACTTGTTTTAATTATGCCGAAGAAAACCCTTGCCAAATTTGCGCTGATAAAAATCGTGACCGCAAACTCCTAGCTGTTGTCGAGGAACCACTCGATGTTATAGCGATAGAAAAAACCGGCTTTACAGGTTTATATCACGTACTGGGCGGAGTGATATCGCCGGTTCATGGCGTCGGCCCCGATGAAATACGTATCAATCAACTAATAGGCAGGGTGCGCAGAGACGATAATAAAGTTGAAGAAATTGTCCTAGCCACCAATCCATCACTCGAAGGCGAAGCAACAGCGATGTATATCCGCCAACAACTGGCATCGGAAAACATTAAATTAACCAGATTAGCAAGGGGTTTGCCGGTTGGCGGTGATATGGAATATGCAGATGAAGCAACACTATCAAGGGCGTTTGAAGGAAGAAAAGAATACTAAACCTGCACGCTAAAACACTCGAAAGTGTCGCGAAAGTGTCACTCGAAAATGAAATGTTGGCCAGAGGCCGGTAGCCAGAAGCCAGTAGTAATCCGCTACTGATCCTCTCTTCATTCTCTACAGACTACCGGCTACTGACCACTGGCTATTACATTCTACTGTTTTGCACAGACAATTTGACAAATATTTATACTAGTGTAGGTTATTGACTATAAGGCAAAAAACAAAAATAAAAACATTGGGCGCAGTCATCAAAAAACAGATGATTTGTGTTTCAAGGAGGGAAACGTGGAAGAAGAATATCTTTGTCAGGTTTGTGGTACATCACAAAAAGAATCTGGCAAGTGTCCGCTTTGTGGTTCAATGCTCGAGAAGGTAGCAATGGCAAGAGAAAACGGAGATTATATAGATGACGATTTATTAAGAGATATGCGCGGAGGAGCAAAATTAAAAGGGGCGGAGGATGGTATTGAAGAAGACTATTAAACTATACAACACGGCAACAAGAAAAATTGAAGAGTTCAAGCCCATCAAGAATGAATCAGTTGGGATATACACTTGTGGACCGACAGTTTACGACCAGGCGCACATCGGAAACCTGCGTGCTTATGTTTTTAGCGATATTCTATATCGATTTCTGAAATCGATGGGCTACAAAGTCAAATGGGTTATGAATATAACCGATATTGACGATAAGACCCTGGCGCGCGCTCGCAAAGAAGGAAAATCTTTGTGTGATATCACCGAAAAGTTCTATAGTTTATTTCTTGAAGATCTGCGAGCTATAAATGTCCGAGTTGACGAAATAAAATTTGTAAAAGCAACAGAACACTTCGAAGAAATGCGTGCTTTGGTTGATGTGCTCATCAAAAAAGGTTATGCCTACGAAGCGGAAGATGGTGTATATTTCGATGTATCTAAATTCAAAGACTACGGAAAATTTGCCGGTGTGAATGTTAATGAAGCAAATTCACGATCGCGCATCAACAACGACACATATGATAAGGAATCGGTTCAGGATTTTGCCTTGTGGAAAAATGACCCCGACTACCCCAAAGGGCGACCAGGCTGGCATATTGAATGCTCGGCGATGAGTGAAAAATATCTGGGGTTGCCATTTGACATTCACACTGGCGGGATAGACTTGGTATTCCCGCATCACCAAAACGAAATTGCCCAAACCAAAGCGGCAACAGGCAAGGATTTGGCAAATTATTGGTTGCACAACGAGCATCTCCTCGTAGAGGGTAAAAAAATGGCAAAATCGGAAAATAATTTTTATACTCTACGCGATGTTGTAGGTCACCATTTCACCCCGCAGGCGCTACGACTTGAGCTGATGAAAGCGCATTATCGATCTAAGCTTGATTTTTCGTGGGAAAATATGAAGGGATGCGAAACTGTTCTGCTGGAAATGAAGCGTTTTTGGGCACACTCCAATATTGCAAATGATTCTAACGTCAATCTAGATGTAGAATATAATAAATTTATTTCGGCGATGAGCGATGACTTAAATGTCCCAGACGCTTTAGCGGTTGTTCATGAAGTTATTAACGATCCGAAAAACCTAGGGCTGGCAGGGCGCGATTTCCTGCGACGAGTCGATAAAGTTTTGGGACTTGGTATTACGGCTGATGCTCCCGAATCGGTTATAGTGTTAGCAAAAGCAATGGATGATGCTCGCAAAGAAAATAATTTTGAAGAATCCGACCGCTTGCGCAAGAAGATCGACGAACTTGGCTACGTTGTTGAAAACTCTCCTGATGGTAGTTACGCTATCAAAAGATAAAATCGTTAGATGTTAGACGTTAAGTGTTAGGCGTATCCAAAAAATAATTACAAACATAAGTTCGATACTGGGAAGTATCGAATTTTTGTTTGTTTTTTTTATGTGGGGGTGTTGACAAATAATTTGCAATTTGATACGTTAATTTCTTAAAAGCAGGCGGTGGTTTGGCTGGAGGGTGTTTTGGAGAGGATCCCATTTAAAATTACCTGGGACGATATCTCATCCCTCCTTCCGGCCATACCAACGCCTGTTTTTGTATAAGCAAAAATAAATCACTCGAATGCACGCGAATAAGACTCGAATAACACGCGAATAAATGCTAAGATTGAATTATGAATCTCGATGAACGTAAAGAAAAATTATCTAAGATACTGAAAATTGAAGATAAAAAGGCTGAAGTGGCATCAATCCAGCAGCAGATGTCGGAGCCCCGATTTTGGGATAACCGCGAAAAAGCCACTGAACTTTCGCAGAAATTATCTGCTCTAAATGATATCATTAGTCGTTTCGATTCGGCATCAACAGCAGAAGATTTGTCACAATTAGAAAAAGAAGGATTACTTTCCGGCGAATACGACAGTAAAAATGCAATCATTGCTTTTCACGCCGGCGCCGGTGGAACCGAAGCACAGGATTGGGCGCAGATGCTTGAGCGAATGTACTTGCGGTTTGCTGAAAAACGCGGTTGGAAATCGGTAATACTTCACGAATCGCAGGGTGAAGAGGCGGGCATCAAATCGGCAACAATCGAAATAAAAGGCCACAATGCTTTTGGTTATCTCAAAGGCGAAGCCGGCGTTCACAGGTTGGTGAGAATTTCTCCGTATGATGCCGACAAGGCTCGTCACACATCTTTCGCGTTGGTCGAGGTTATCCCCGAAATGGATGAAGTGGAAGACATCGATATTGATGACAAAGATATTAGAGTTGACGTTTTTAAAGCTAGCGGTCATGGCGGTCAAGGAGTCAATACAACAGATTCAGCAGTGCGCATTACCCACTTGCCGACAAATATCGTTGTCAGTGTTCAAAACGAAAGATCGCAACTGCAAAACAGAGAAATGGCTCTGAAGATATTAAAATCCAGACTAAAACAGAGACAATTAGAAAGCCGGCGCACCGAAACAAATGAACTGCGAGGAGAATTTCAACCAGTGGAGTGGGGGAGTCAAATCCGCAGTTATGTCTTACAACCTTATCAGCAAGTAAAGGATCATAGAACAGAGTGCACGTCGGTAAATCCAACAGCGGTTCTGGGCGGAGATATCAATAAATTTATTGATGGTTATCTCGAGTGGGTAATAAATAATAAATAATCATAAACAAGAAATAGGAGATTTTATGTTGGATAAAGCAAAAGACTTATACCGATTGCAAAAAGAGGCTAGAGGGATTCAAAAGGAGTTGAAATCAACGGAAATCGAGGCTAAAAGTAACAATGGCGCTGTTTCGGTTATTTTTAGCGGAGACCAGCACATCAGATCAATCGATATCAACCCTGAATGGATCAATCAGAATAAGAAAAAGGAACTAGAGGATGAATTGGTGAAAGTTATTGGCGAAGGTATCAGCCGAAGCCAAGCCTATGCGGCTGAAAAAACTAAGAAATTGATGAGTGAAATGGGGATGAATTTACCCGGTCTTTAGTAAAAGACCGGTGTTAAACGTTAGATGTTAAGGGTTAAGCATTAAGCATCAAGTCTTTAACATCTAACCCGTCTAACGTCTAACATCTAGCATATTCAATAATGATTAAATTAATTGTGGGGTTGGGGAATCCGGGGAAGGAGTACGAAAACACGCGTCATAACGTGGGTTTTATGGTTGTCGATAAATTAGTGCAGAAATGCGACGATGATTCTTGGTCAAACGATACGAGGTTTTTGGCAAGCGTCACAAAAATTATTATTGATGATAAGCAAGTTATTGTCGCCAAACCGGAAACGTTTATGAATAACTCCGGTCAGAGTGTTGCTGCAATCGCTAATTATTTCAAAATTGATCCATGCGATATTATAATCATCGCCGATGATATCAACCTTGAAGTCGGTGCTATCAGAGTGAGAAAAACAGGTTCCAGTGGCGGGCACAACGGGCTAAAATCGGTCATTGAAAAAGTCGGAGAGGATTTTGGAAGAGTCAGAATAGGAATCGGAATCAACAAAAATGAACCATCGGAAAGTTACGTCCTCAAAAAAATCCCATCAGACGATAAAGAACTTATCGAAAAGGCGGTTGACAAGGTTGCTGATTTTCTGATAACATCAATTTCTGAAGGCGAAATAAAAGAAGAAACTTTTAGATAATAATTGTGGGACCTATCGATAATCGATACGGGCTTGAACCACGAGGAGAAAAAATGAAAAAAGATAATAAGAAAGTGCAAAAAGATCTTATAGACCAAGCTATCAAAGAAGAAGAAAATGTTTCTGGCGAAAAAAAGAAAATTAAAGATAATCCTGTAGCCGAAATCGAAAGACGAGCTAATAAAGATGCGGAGGTTGTGGAAGGTGCAGGAGACACCCAGATTGATGCCGGCGACCAAGCTCAGGAAATTGCTTTAACGCAAGGCGGTGCCGGAGTCGAAGCGCAAGTTCCGGCAGAAGTTGAAGGAATACACATTGAAAAATCTCAAATCTCAAATCTCAAATCTCAAAGTGTCAATATTAAATCTAAAATTTCAAAATTAGAAACTAAGAAAAATAAAACGAAAGCGAGAAAAGCTAAGAAAGCGGAAGTGGCGAAGGCTGAAAATAAATCAATTGCTAAAAAAGAAGAAGCAATAATTCGCAGTAAAAAATATTTGTCAATGGCACAAAAGCACGAAGCAGGAAAGATATTGCCGGTTGCTGATGCAGTAAGAAAAGTTAAGGAACTTTCCTACACGAAATTTGATGGCACTGTGGAATTGCACGTTCGTTTAATTGCTAAGAAAAAATCTGACGATATTAATGTACGAGGGACAATTAACTTGCCTTCGGGAAGTCCAAAGGAAAGGAAGATTGTTATTGCCAGCGATGACATTATCGAAGAAATCGGCAAGGGCAAAATCGATTTTGATATTCTACTTGCCACACCGACAATGATGCCGAAGTTAGCTAGGGTTGCTAAAATTCTCGGGCCAAAAGGCAAAATGCCAAGTCCTAAATCCGGTACAGTTAGCGATGACCCTGAAAAAACCAAACAAGAACTATCGTCCGGTTTGGTTGAATACAAGACTGATGCTCACGGCAATATCCATGTCGCAGTCGGCAAGGTTTCTTGGGAGGATGAGAAGTTAGCAAGTAATATCAGCGCGATAATTTCAGTACTACCGGTAAAGAATATTGCATCTGTATCAATCTCCGCATCAATGAGCCCAAGCGTTAAAATAAAACTCGAAAAATAAGAATTTGCTGTTGACATATTCTTGTTAATATGATTAAATAACAAGTGTTAGCCAAAGACAGTGGCAGTCCTAAATGTAATCCTTCGATTCTCGATTACGCTCACTCAGGAAATATTGTCTGAGCAAAGGTAATCCTGCGTCGAAGACTTACGAACAGGACTTAATACGCTACCGAGGCATACATTAGCTTATAACTCATGACTAATAACTCATGACGTCAAAAGCAGAATGTGCCTGGGTAGACGCCCAGGTTTTTTAATAAAATAATGTCCCACTTCGTTCAATCTCTTAGAGAATTAGGTTATTATTCCTCTTCTCTAAAT
>CAZPNA010000017.1:0-8925 GCA_964588135.1 uncultured Candidatus Saccharibacteria bacterium
GCCTCGTCGGGCTACCCGGATCATTTCTTCCGAAGCGACCCGTCGTTTCACAAGGATGATCCCAAGCGCTACCGCACCGTAAGGGGGTGACAGAGATGAAGGGCAAGATATGCGCCGAATGCAAGAGGGAGTTAGTTGGCGCTGACTGCGACACCAGATCTCCGTTTACCGATGTACTCGGTAGAGAGATCTGCGGACACTGCTTCTTGCTTCAGCAAGAAGCGCGGAAAGAACGACTGTGTCACGGTCTAGGTCAGTCCCAAAGGAGAGGCCAGTATGCAGGAGTCGCCCACTAGCAGTCGCTATACCTAACACCCCGCGTCGGTGATCACCACCGCGCGGGGTGTTTGCATTCAAGACCAATTTCTTTTTTTATTTATTTTTTCTTTTTTAAAAAAAGCTTCTTCGAGGTCGATATTGCATTTATTGCAAATATCCAAAAGATAAAAGAATACATCTGCGACTTCGTGACGAACATGATATTTGTTAGATTTTGAATCAATTTTAATCTTCTTTGTCCTGCGAATAGCTTTAGCCAATTCTCCAAATTCTTCAACAGTCAACATTAATTTTTCGGGTATTGTTTCCGAATCAAAGCCCCTCTCCTTGGTAGCTTTGGCTACATATTTTTGGATTTCTTTCAGTGAGATTTTTTCTGAATCTGATATTTTTTTAGTCATTAGTAATTAGAAATTAGTAATTTCACGACTTACGCAAAAGACTACTGTTCGAACCTATTTGGTGAGAACTTCTCACTATCGTTCGAAGGGTAATCTGCGTAAGTTGTGTAATTTGTTTATTCTCCGGCTTCTTCCGGTGCTTTTTCGGGACCGCGAGCAATACGTGCCGGCCAAGGGACATATGCCGATTTAAATGTTTGGTCTAGCATCAAACTGCCATCACTTTTATAAACCTTATAATAAAATACTGCTTTTATTCCCGAATGCGCTCGCTCAAGATATTTTTCAGTACCCGGCTCCATAGTCGGATCTTCAACATAGATAGTATCTCCTGGAGGTGTTTCGTCATATGTCTCCGGGTCGGAAATCTCCACTCGCCGACCATCGGATGTGCCGTAAAAATTAAATGTGATATTGCTTCCCGAAATTGACGATTGAACAAGAATATACTTACCGGTATTATTAACAAATTTCAGGTCGGGTTTGGGCGAATAGATGGTCGCGTCCATCCCCACCGGTGGCTCATAATACGACACTCTATATGAGTGATTCGAACGTTCAGTAATTTTGAGCCCGGCGTTCATGGCGGCGCGAAACAGAGTTGTTGATACTTGGCATAATCCACCACCAAATTCCGGTTCGGTTCTATCTTCTTTAATAACCAATTCTTCAAGATATCCCGAAGAGCCATCGATACTGCCTAAATGATTGATGGTTGAAAATTCCTCGCCCGGTGCGATGACAATACCATTTAGAAATTGCGCTCCGGTTTTGATGTTGTGAATTCTATTAGTAGGGCTTTTCGCAAAACTGGTCGTGCCTGTCCCAATAAGTTCCTTGATCCCATATTTGGCAACATTTTCAATAACCTCCTCATTAACACGAGCTTTTTGTATCTCGAGAGCCACGTCTATTTCTCGTTGGTCACTTTCCGCCAGTAATCCAGCGATATCGCCAGCTACTTTTTCGCTGTTTAATTTCTTACCTTCAACCGAAGGGCTCAACAGCGAAATACCGCCACCGGAAAATGTAAACTTGGCATCCTGCGCTTCAACATTAACCATTGGCGCAATGTTTTCGTCCAAATATGTTTGGATTTCGCCGGCATCAAACGTTATCGAAATTTCATTTTCCTGCGCACGCGCCACCGACATCCACCACGAAGTTTTGCTGATGTCATCCACTTCTAAAACTATCCATTTCCCCAGTATATTGGGATATACTGTGTATTTTTCTTCGTTGATAATCATTACAAGTGACTCGCTCGTAGCCTCCACCGCCTGCGTCGCCAAAGACTCTGCATCCTGCCGAGAAATCTCCGGATAAGTCGCAAGTTTCTCCGCAATAAGGTCCGGAGCAGTGAAATTTAAAAATGATTCCGTAATCCTGCCCGATATTTCTTGCTGGTTGATTTGGTTTCCATCTTTGGATTCTATGATATATGCCACGCCATCTTTAACTTCGATATTAGCGTTTTGCATTGGGTCATCAACCTCGAGCGCAATTGTATTTATCCAGTCATCAACAGTCTTTTGATTATCTGATAATTCCGGATACATATGGACGGGTCCCAAGAGAGCGCGCAAGTGCGGCCAGATGTTTTTCCACCAATCGGCAGAATGCCCGTATTCATATAACCGGTCAAGAGTTGCGTCGGTATCATACCCCAGACCCAGAGATTCCGTTGATTCTTCAAAAATTTTATCGCCAATTGATATTTTGACTTTTCCCTCGAGCGGGCTTTTGCTCACCTCATCAATTTTTTGTCGTGTTGCCTCCGATTCGAGTCCGCCGATAGTAACTCCACCGATGGTAATTTTGGGCAGTATTTTATTTTCATACGCCTTAACATAAATAAAAAAAGAACCGAAAACAAATACCAAAACACCCGCCACCACACCAATAATCAATGCGATTTTTCGGCGATTTGTTTTATTTTTATTCGGTCCCTTTTTGACGACTTTGCGTTTCATTTTCCCCTAGTATTTCCGCCAATAGCGCTTTGGCGATATCTTTTTTTCTTGCCTCAAACTGTTTCTGGGTCATATTTTCAATATACACTTTTTCACCAACCGCCATACCTCTTGGCAAAAATTTCACAGGAACAAGAATTTCTCCACAACCTTCCACCTCCAACAATACCTTTCCTTGCTCGACACTTTTAACTGTGGCAGTAAATTGAACCATAATTTCACAAACCGGTAAATTGCTCTAATTGTTCTAATTGCACTAATTATTCTAAAGAAGCTCCAAAGACAGAAATTCCCAAAAGAATATAATACAGCTTATAAATATTTAGGATTTGATTTTATTTGGGATTTCATTAGGTTAATTAGAATAATTAGGTTAATTAGAGTAATTGTCTTATATAATGAACGGTATTATCAGCAGAGCAACAATATTAAGAATCTTAATCATCGGGTTGATGGCAGGGCCTGCCGTATCTTTGTAGGGGTCGCCAACGGTATCGCCGGTAACAGCGGCAGCATGAGCAAACGAACCCTTCCCGCCATGAGCACCTTCTTCAATATGTTTTTTAGCATTGTCCCAAGCGGCGCCGCCAGCAGTCATGCTGATGGCTACAAAAATTCCAGTAACGATAGCACCAACCAGCATTCCTCCTAAAGCAACCGGCCCCAAGAGCCAACCAACAAGAATAGGCGCCAGAACCGGCAGTAGTGCCGGAACGATCATTTGCCTTAAAGCGGCTGATGTCACAATCGTTACCGCCTTGGAATAATCAGGTTTGGCAGTGCCATCCATAATACCTTTGATAGTTTTAAATTGTCTGCGAACTTCTTCCACCACTGAACCGGCGGCCTTGCCGACCGCCTCCATGCTCATGGCACCGAAGAGGTAGGGTAAAAGTCCACCGATAAAGAGGCCAATTAAAACCTTGGGGTCGGCAAGGCCAAAGACGATATCACCGGCGCCTTGCGCACTCAAATCTTCAACGTATGATGCGAATAATACCATCGCCGCCAGTCCCGCCGATGCGATAGCATAACCCTTGGTTACCGCTTTAGTGGTGTTGCCGACGGCATCAAGCGGATCGGTAACATCTTTGCGAACTTTTTCCGGAAGTCCCGCCATTTCGGCGATTCCACCAGCGTTGTCGGTAATCGGTCCAAATGCGTCAATAGCGATGATGATGCCCGTCATCGACAGCATCGCAAAAGCCGCAGCGGCGACACCATAGAGACCAGCCAATGAATAAGCAACACCGATACCGGTAGCGATAATAATGACTGGCAAGGCGGTTGATTTCATACCTACCGACAGTCCAGCGATAATGTTAGTTCCATGGCCGGTCGTGCTCGCTTGCGCGATTGATTTGACAGGGTTAAATTTGCCTGACGTGAAGTATTCGGTAATAACAACCATAAGACCCGTGACTGCAATTCCCACCATTGATGCCCAGAAAAGCTGGGTTGTAGTGAAAGGAAGGGACAGACCGGATAGCATCAAGTCGGTGACAAACCAAAATCCGACAGCGGCAAGAACAGCGGCAATAGCAAGACCCGTGTAAAGAGGCGCCATAATGTTTTTGGTTTTGTTGGTTGCGCGGACAAAGAAGGTTCCGATGATACTGGCAACAATAGCGACAGCACCGAGAGCAAGCGGATAAATAATTAATGTTTCTTGGTTGAAGAGGATAGAACCGAGTAGCATCATGGCAACAGCCGTAACGACATAGGTTTCAAAAAGGTCGGCAGCCATTCCGGCATCATCTCCGACGTTGTCGCCGACATTATCGGCAATAACCGCTGGGTTTCTTGGGTCGTCTTCTGGAATACCAGCTTCTACTTTTCCTACCAGGTCGGCGCCAACGTCGGCCGCCTTGGTGAAGATTCCACCCCCGAGGCGCGCAAAAACAGAAATTAATGATCCGCCAAAACCGAGCGCCACCAAGGCGGAAATATTATGAGTTAAAGCGTACATACCAGCCACGCCAATAATGCCAAGTCCGACAACCAGAAGTCCTGTTACCGCGCCACCGCGGAAGGCAAGACCGAAAGCAGCAGCCAGTCCTGATTTAGCAGCTTCGGCGGTTCGAACATTTGCTCTAACGGCAACCGTCATTCCAATATAACCGGCAAGGGCTGATAAAATCGCGCCAACCAGAAATCCAACCATCGATATTAACCCTAATTTCCACCACAGTAGAGTGCCGACGACTACCGCTACGATAGCTACCGCCTGGGTTTGTTTGCCTAAGTAGGCAGCTGCGCCCTGTTGGATGGCTTTGGCAATTTCCTGCATTTTTTCACTACCGGCGCTTTGACGCAGAATCCAGTAGATTAAAATCCCCCCATATATTATTGATAAAACTCCGGCGCCCAGCGCCAAATACATTACTAAATTTGTTGACATTTTACCTCCGCTCCGAGTCCCGCGAAGCCCTATGGGCGAAGTAGGACCGGAAGTCCCGCCTAGTTGGGACGCTATTATTTTTAATAATTAAATATACCTAACATCCGGGAACG
Organism: uncultured Candidatus Saccharibacteria bacterium; assembly: GCA_964588135.1. Lineage (GTDB taxonomy): Bacteria > Patescibacteriota > UBA1384 > UBA1384 > UBA1384 > CAZPNA01. The sequence goes on from CAZPNA010000017.1 coordinate 5,168, forward strand.
TTGCAAGTATTCCCTTGATTTATTTATAACCAATTCCCCCTGTTTTTTCAAGATAAGAAACAATAGTGAAGAATTAAGAATGTAGAAAAAGCCAGTAGCCGGTAGTCAGTAGATTATCGTTCGAGAATGTAATCATTCGAGAACTACAGACCTAACCGTGCTCCGCCATCTACGAGGTGGCGGAGCGGGTTAAGAGTTCTTATCTCAATTACATGATTCGAACGATAGCTCTTCTTTCTAATATTTGAGATTTTTATCAAAATATTAGCGTTGTAGTTATCGTCTGAAACTCATATCTTATGCTAACCTGACGTATCCTCTATAATAGGAGGATATTTTGAAAAAACGAATAAAGTGTAAATATTGTGACTCATTGTCAACGTATCGAAATGGCAAAAGAAAACTAAAAACAGGATTTGTAGAAAAATTCTATTGTAGAAAATGTAAGGGCTATTTCACGCTTAGAATCAATCCTCACAGTCGAATAGGATTGCGAGAAAAAGTCGATCTAACCAGAACCCATCTTGAAGGGAGAACTCCTATCAGAACAATCGCTCGACACACCGGACATTCCACCAAAACTGTTTGCAATTCAATCCAAGAAATTACCAGCCAATGTGTCTCAGCTGCTTGGATAGCAACTAACCTTAAACCCCGGTGGTCTGGTTATCTAGCTCTAGATGGCAAAATGATACGTGTTTGGGATTGGGCGGCTAAACACTTCAGATATACCAAAAAGGAAAGAAGGTGGCTCCATAAGATGAGCCTATTAGTTGCTCTTGATCTCGGTACTCTCGATATTCCCGATCACCATTTGGGAGACGAAGAGACAGCTATCGATTTGATTCTTTTCCTCCAATCGCTCAAAGCACTTGGTTATCCTCTCAAGGGCTATATATCAGACGGCAACAAAGATATTGAAAGGGCAATAAGCAGGGTGTTCGGCAAAGTACCTCATCAGCTCTGCATCAGGCATTATATGCAAAACCTCAAGGATAAACTAGGTGAAGGTAAGATAGCAGAGTTTGAATACAGTGATGCCTGTCAAAGCCTGCAACAAGGGGTCAAACCAAAGTATCTTAAAGTACCGAGTGACTTATTTACTTTCAGAACTATCAGGCAACTTCCACCGACCAATCAACAGATTGAAAATCTAAACAGATACTTTATGCTACGGCTTAAAACCATTGGTCAGTTTCAATCATTTCCGTCAGCTAGATGTTACTGTAACGCACCAACTTTGATGAGACGGTTTGTTGCTTTTACAGACTGTCGCGATAAAGCCAAAAATAACAAGCCACCGCTTGAGCTTGCCGGTTGTGATGTCAAGGAACTGGACTATCTATCGCTAAGAAAATTCAGACGATAACTACAACGCTAATTCAAAATATGATTGACAAAATGGTAAAATTATGGTATAGTAACCTGTTAAATTGCTCCCCCGTTTGACGGGGGCGAACCTATACAACTAGGATGGTGGACGGAGATGGTGATCATCCCACAGAAATGGATAGGTAATCGTCTGAATCTAGCATGGATTCTGATGATTATGGTGATTTTCGGTCTTGGTGTCGGTACTTTCTCCCGCTTAATCGGGTGGGCAGAGAGATCATGGACGCAAGCGAAGATCGCCAAGATCGATACGCAATACGCCAAGTACGACTCGGACATATCATCCGAGCTGGCAGTTATCGAAGCCTCCGGTCAGTTCGCGCTGGTCGTCGGCCTTGATGGACTTGGGGAGCCGGTAGGGGTCGATGCACCCCTTATCCTCCGAGCTAGCAACATCTACGAAGTTCTAGTGCCGGAAAGCCGGCGAACCTCCTACTTCATCCGCCCGACTCGTTGTGACGCGCGGATGATCGTAGTTGAGCCGTTCGACTACACCAGCGACTATCCTTGCTCTATTGAGGGCTGGTCGCGCGACCGCAACCGAATGGTCTTCAGGAAGAACGTTGGCTACACTATTGCCAAGTTCTACCCCGTGGACCATTTGACGAGCTTGCCGGTCGTCGTCAAGTTCAAGGTCGTCGATGATGATAGAATCGGCCAGCCATGCTGGCAGGGCCGACCCATGACCCCCGACGAACTTGCCCGCTACAGCGGACAAAGGAGATGAAAAAAGCAATGCCCGAAAAGAATGCAGGGTCAGCAGTTATCGTCTATTTCGATGACAGCTACAAGACCATCTCGACTCCGAGCGGATGGATCTTGTGTCACGAGGTAAAGGACGGCGACGCAATTCTGGTCGAACGATTCCATAATGGATCGTTCGCTATCGGAGTGGAAGGAGACTTCTTCACCGATCCCTCTCATGCCTTTACAGCACTCGAGAATTATCTCGAGACCTGAAGCAAGAGAACAACACCACTCCCAATCCCCACGCACTCACGCCGCCCGCGTTTCCAAGGTCGCTACCACAGCGACCATGGACACACGCGGGCGGCTTTTCGTTTATAGAAATTAATTAAAAATTAAGAATGAAAAATGAAGAATTATATTATTGTGCGTCAGCACTCCATAGTTATGAGCTATGAGTTATTAGTTATGAGTTGATTTTATGGCTTTATCGTACCCCTCCAACGTCTCTTTGGCGGTTTTATCCCACGAGTACTTTTGGACTTGTTTTAACCCTTTGGCAACTAATTGCTCGCGCAACGCCGCATCGGTGAGACCTTTTACCAGCGCGTCAGCGATAGCATCAACATTTTCCGGGTCAAAATAAAGCGCCGCTTTTTCCAAAACCTCCGGCAAACTGGTGGCATCAGAACTGACCACCGGCACGCCACACGCCATGGCCTCCAGTGGCGGAATTCCAAAACCTTCCATTAGCGATGGAAAAGCAAATAACCGCGCGCCATTATATAGTGCCGGTAAGTCGCAATCATCAACAAACCCGGGTAGAACAACCGCTTTTTCCAATTTTAATTCTGCAACCTTATTTTTTATTGCATCAAAATACTGACGCGGTCGCCCAACAATTACTAATTGATACAAACCGTTGTGCTCGCGAGCACTATCAACTTTTTTAAACGCCTCCAGTAGCCGAGGCAAATTCTTGTGGTCCGCCCACTGCCCGACATATAAAATATATTGCTTTTCGATTTTGTAATCTCGCGCCAATTGTTTAAGTTTGCGAGTGTTGGATATCGGGTAGAAACGTTCGTGGTCGATACCGTTATAGGTCACAGTAATTTTTTGCGGATTGATGTTATATGTCTTAGCAATCATTTTTTTCGAAAATTCCGACACCGTAAAAACCAGTTTTGACTGTTCGGAAACACGTTTAATAACGTAATTATAAACTTTCTTTTTGACCCAACTTTCCTCTTTTGACGCGAATTGCCCCAGCGTTAAATCGTGAACCGTCACCACAAACGGCTTTTTATAACGCACGGGGTGGTTGAAATTGGTAAAATGTACCAAATCGGCATCAATTTCGTTTAGCATTTTCAAAAATTCTGTCTGCTCCTGCAACGAATAATGGGCGATAGATGTGCCGATTACCTCAACAGATTTTCCGGCGGCGCCGATAACATCTTTGAGATCTTCGGGAAAATCTTCGTCATCGCGAGCAATAATTACCCAATTGATGCCGGTTTCCATTTGAATAAGACTTTTGATGAGTTCTTTGGAATAGCGAGCAAGACCACCGTGGTGGGTAGCCAAAAACCGCGCATCAATTACTATCTTTTTACCAATTAAAAATTGGGCATTCATAAATTATTCTAATTGTTCTAATTAACCTAATTATTCTA
>CAZPNA010000018.1:0-8535 GCA_964588135.1 uncultured Candidatus Saccharibacteria bacterium
AACCATATTATGATATAATGAAATACAAGGAGAAATAATGATAAATCAAGAAGAAGTGCCAAAAAAAGACAATAAAACTTTAAAAATCGTCTTGTGGATAACTGGCGTAGTGATATTAATCGCCATCATTGTAGCGGTGGTGTGGTGGCTCTACGCGCGCAATGTTAAACGCAATATCAGTGAGGCGGAAAGTGCAGTCGGAAACGTCACGCAAGACACGTCGGAAACGTCAGCCGGTTCGGAATTTTTCTCAAATAATATATACGGATATTCGCTGGAATACCCCAGTTCGTGGGAATTTGTGGAAGATACATATGATAATTCGGTAAAAATATATCCTGATTCTACCGATGTTCAACACATGGGCGTTCTAGTTTCTATTTATCCTGACGATTCGGATAAAACCGATTTTATAGATATCGAAGAATATCTAAATTCTAAACCTGTGTCACAAACAAGTGGCGCGCAGTCGCTGGACAATCTAACATATAGCGATATTATGGGTGTTAAGGTCGCGGTAAGTCAAAGTAATAACCCAAAAATGAAGTTGTATTCGTGGATTTGTGGAGGGCAGGTGATGAGTTTGACCTACCAAGGCGCTGATTTTGATAAATACCTCGACCAGTTTAATACTATTCTCGATTCGATGGTTTTGTGTGCTGGCTAGGAAAACGCGGATGTATTGGGGTGTAGAAGGTAGAAAGTATAAAGTAGAAGGTAGAGGGCTCGTCATTCTGAACTTGATTCAGAACCCCAACAGAGAAAATACCTCCCCTAACCCCTCCTTATAAAGGAGGGGAGTTGGAGTCCAACTTCTCCCCTTTATAAGGGGAGACGGGTTTGGTATCAGACAAACCAAGAGGGGTGCAAGGGATTTCTCCTCTCGCCCCAGTGGGGCACTCGGTCGAAATGACAAACTAGAGGGGTAAAATTCTATTCCAGTTCTCCGATGACAATCAACCTTTTTTCGGTGGTGCCAAGGGGCCAACAGGTCATAAGGATGATTATCGATTTATTTTTCGGCTGGTCAAGAACTTCCATTTGGTCGGCGGCGATAATCTCTTTTTGATATATTTTATATTTATAATCGCGAGTGCTTGATTTAATAATAATTTCATCACCTGCTTCAATTTTATTAAGGCGGGCGAATATTTCGCGGTAATCGCCGGTGTAGTAACTGGAATGGCCGAAAATAAAAACATTTCCTTTATAGCCCGGCAGAGCCGTATCTTTCATATGAGCGACTCCTTGTTCTAGGGACTTTAAATAATAACTTTTATTTTTACCATCAACGTTCATAATAATGGGCGCGTTGACATCGATTTTATCAATACTAAGAACGTAATTGCCTTCTATCGCAGGGATTGATGTTGTCGAGATGGTATCGCTTTGTAAGTCGTCAGTATGATAGAAATCATCATTATTATATAAACTAAAAACCACTATTGCGATAGCGACAACAGCAAAAACAACAGTCTCGCCGAAAAGTCGACGTTTAATGAATTTCATTTTCGGCTTTATTATATCAGTTCTATTTCTTTTCTTTTTTGACGCCCATGGCGGTGGAAAGGGCGCCAGTGAGAATCCAGATGGCGATAGCGATAATCAATCCGGTGGTGAAATCATATGCCGATGTAAAAATGCCGATTAGAAGAACAACGGCACCTGCACCACCCATAAGAAATATTATTCCTGCTTTTTGATTTTTGTTCATATTTGCTCCGATTATTTTATTGTTCGAAATTGTAATCAATTGAGAACTATTATGGTTATTAGTTCCCCGCCTTGACTCGTAGAAGGCGAGGCAGGTCGATGACTACATCTCGAACGATAATATTTTTTATCAGCGTCTAACTTGTTCTTCGAGCGCGAACTTTTTTGCGGCTCTTTGTCGGGGTGTTGCTTTCGCCGGCTCCGGTAGCTAAATTAATCAGTATCGAAACAACAGTGTAAACCAGTGCCGCCCAGAAAGCTGCCCAGAAGTCTGTAATATAGAATCCTTTAACGAATGTCGAAACAAACCAAAACAAAAATCCGTTAATGAAGAACGTGAAAATACCGAGCGTTAATATGTTTATCGGCAAGGTAAGGACAATCAGTATTGGGCGGATGAAAGCATTGACGAAAGCTAGGACAATGGCGATGACCAGAGCGGTGTAGAAAGTTTCAACATACATTCCACTGACGATGTAGGGAATTAGCATCAAAATTAATGCATTTAATACCCAACGCAAAAGCGCGTAGATACACATAAAATTCCTCCTTTGATAATTTATTTTTATTATACCAAAAATTATTTACTGGTTTGTGTCGCAGCCGCTGTCTTTATTGGCGAGCGGGCTTGATGTTGCATCCTCATAAGCTTTGATTGTCGCAACATTCTTGTTTTCTATGGTTGAAAGCATTGATTCGGTGAAGTTGGGGTCAATGGAATACCAGCTCTTTTTTGCAAAGTAGCATTGCAGATCTTCGTGAACAAACTCGCGACCGTGGCGGGCGTAGATTTCGTTGCGCGCAACCTTGAGTTGCCAAGGGGTCAGGTCGGTTAAATCTGCATCAGAAATCACTCGGGTACTGGAATCGCTGATAATATAATCACCGGTTTTTGAGAAGGTCGATGTGCTTTCATCAGAAGTTGATGAGCTGGATGATGTTGATGTCACCGCAATACCATCTGACACCAAATTATCGCCACTGATTTTTATACTCAAATCAGTTGTGTCGTACCCTTCATATTTTGTGCATTCAACTTCGGCTGTAAAATTATTGCCTTGGATGGTGGCATAGTAATTATTGGTATCAACCGAACCTTGGGTGGTAATTTTCCAGTTGTTTTTCGTGACTAGCCCCTGGTAGTAGGACTTTATTGTATCGACGCTGTCGGTTGTGGCCAAGTAGAGTTCAGCTTTGTAAACAGAGTCTTCTTCCTCCCTTTGTTCGGTGACGGTGGCGTTCGGGTACATCAATAAATCCAAAACCGTGCTGACATTGGTTGTGCTACTTTGCGACGTTTGGGTTGTGGAAGTATCTTGTTTGCTCGATTTATTTTGTAAGTATTTGTAGCCGTACCACCCCCCAACGCCCAAGACCAAAACCCCCACCACGCAGAGAATTACTATCAATGCAGTGTTATTTTTTTTACCTTGAACCGGCGCTGTTTGTGCATTCTGCTGTTGCTGTGCCTGTTTTTGCTCTTTCTGATCGTTATTTTCCATACTCCCTCCGATTTGTTATTACTTCTATTATACTACTATTTGGAAAATGATATCGGGGGACGGATATCGCTTGTCGGCTATTGAAAAAAATAAATAAAACAGGTATAATTACTTTTGTTATGGGCCTGTAGCTCAGTGGTAGAGCGTCACCCTTTTAAGGTGAGCGTCGAGGGTTCGATCCCCTCCAGGCCCTCCAGACAAAAAATTCTCACTCTTGCAGTGGGGGTTTTTTGTTTGTGGAGTTACTGCCGGAGGGAATCGAAAGGCGGAGGCGCGACGGCGGTGAGACGGGGTCGCACACAAAATCAGCAGATTTTGATGAGTGACCGATGCCCCTCCAGGCCCTCCAGTAGAAAAAGCAGCGATAGTTTCGCTATTTTTTTTTGATGGATTTTTAAAAAAGAAAAAAGGGGACTCGGGGGAGTCCCCGTGGAGGGAAAAATACAGATATCAAAGCTGTTTCCATGTGATGGTGGCACCTTTAGCGACGGAGTACCTGCCGGCGGCGGTGCCTATCCTCTTGCTATTGACCTCGAAAACCAGGCGACCTGCCAATGAACTGACTTTGTAGACGTATCCACTAGAGAGAACCCAAGTTGGATACTTCTTGATAGTATTGGCAAGAACAGTCCCCCTTATCGGCGCCTTGAAAGATATCTGTCCTGCCGCGATTGCCGGCTGATCGATAGCATAGCTACCTAGCAGAGCGGCAATAGCTCCACCGAGTTTTTGTGCGAACCCTCGTCTTGTCGTCAAGGGTCATCATCCTCTCAAGGAACTCCCCGGTAAACAAAAAACTCACCGAGGTGAGTATTATTGTAGCACAGAGAAAAATAATAATGCAAAAAAATTATTTAGCCACAAGGTGTTTCTCTATTTTTTCTATTCGATCTTCAAGTCGGTTTTGTCTGTGAAACATAAACAATCGTTCTTCGTCGAGGCGTTTAAGAATTGTTGAGTGGCCTTCTAGAATATCCTTAACCCATTTCATATCACTTTCAAGGTTGGCGACTCTGCTTTCAAGCCTATCAAACCGCTCTCCCATTGCCGCAAATTGATTCTGAATTTCATCAAATTGATTCTGGATTCCATCAAATTGATTCTGGATTCCATCAAATTGCTTTTGCACCGAAGTAAAGCCCTTGTTTACGGCTTCGAGGACGTCATTTAATTCGATTTTCTGTTTCTTTGACATAGTATTGATATTATATCAAAAAATAAATTATTCGTTGCTGACGGGGGTTGAGCGACGGCTGGTGACTACAATCAAGAGGATCAAAGGCAAAACAAGTATCAGATTATAAAAATTATTTGCCATACCGATAAATCTTGATTGCGACAGGATAGTTTCTTGAAGCTCGGTAGGCAACATCCTCAAGATGGTTAGTAAAAAGAGAGTCATATTTATTAAGCTGTAAGCGATGGTCTCGACAGGGGTTACAATCGACCACGAGCGCATATAGCCGATGGGCGCTTTGGCGGAAATCAATGCGACTACCAGTACAAAAAGGACGATGCCGACGGTCGAGGGGGTGGTGTTGGCTTCGACCCAAACGGAATCAAAAAGCATATTCTTGCCTTCAAAGAAATTGAAAAGAGATTCGCCGTAGATGTTAGCGATAACTATGCCGACGTAAATCGACATCAGTGAGGTGAATATTCGTTCGCGCTGGAGGGCAAAGCCATAAACAACACCAATAATCAAAAAGATTCCGGCGAACAAATCCCATGTTGCACTAAAATTAACAGAGTCTATAAAATCCTCCTTACATCACATAAATATTATAACACACATTATTGTTTTTGTTGGAGGATAGGAAATAGTTATAGGAAAATAGAAAGAGGTAATGGAAATTTGAGAATCGAAAATAGTAATAATAACTACATTTCAGGGAGTCGGGTAGAAATATTGAAAAATAGGAAATGGTTATAGGAAAATAGAAAATGGATAGTGGTTGGGAATTAATAAATTTGAGATAATTAACTTATGCCTAACGATCCAATCAGATCTTTTCGCGATTTAATCGTATATAAGTCGCTTTACAGAAACATGATTCTTGTTATGAAGGATATTACTCCCAACCTTCCACCCGAAGAAAAATATGATCTTGCTGACCAGTTGCGCCGTTGTTGTAAAGCCAGTCCAGCCCTAATCGCCGAAGGATTTGCAAAGCGATATCAGAAACGAAACTGGCATAAATATATCGATGACTGCATTGGTGAGTGTAATGAAATGATAAATCATTTATCAGTCTGTATCGATGTTTATCCAAACAATATCGACAAGAAATTAGTCGAAAGTCTCATTGAAAGCTACGACATCATTGCTCGGTAGCTTTATAAATTAAGACAGGCATGGCGTAATTACCACGATTACAAGTAATCAATTCTCCATTTTCCATTACCTCTTTCTATTTTCTTATAACTGTTTTCTGTTTTCCAATATCCGATTTCTATAACCATTTTCCGTTTTCTTATAACTAATTTCTTATTTCTCAAAACCCCCACCAGGTCTTTTTCTTCTTAGTTTCGAGGTCGCGCAGTTTTTCGTAGAGTTCTTGTTCTTCTTTAGAAATGCGGTTTGGCATTTTAATTCTGATAACTAAATGGAGGTCGCCGCGAGCGCCACTGCGGGTTTTATTGCCTTTACCCTGAAAGCGCAGGGTTGTTCCGTCTTGTACGCCTTTTGGAATGGTGATAGCGACTTTTTCGCCACCGATAGTGGCTTCCAATTTATCACCAAGCACGGCTTGAGCGGGTGTTATCTCGATCTCAGCCTGAACAGTGGAAAAAGCTTGTGAAAACATTTCTTCAAAAATGTCGCCAAGTCCGCCGGAAAAACCGGATGCGCGAAATCCACTGGTGTTGAATCCGCCGCCGCCAAAATCAAATCCATTAAATCCTTGCGCGCCACCCGGAAAACCCTGCCCACCGAAACCTTGCGCGCCAGCCTTACCGAACCTATCATATTGGGCGCGCTTTTCGGAGTTACCGAGTGTCTGGTAAGCTTCGTTTATTTCTTTAAACTTTGCAGAATCGCCGCCCTTGTCGGGGTGGTATTGATGCGCCTTTTTGCGGTAAGCGCGCTTAATTTCATCGGCGCTGGCGGATTTATCAACGCCTAGGATTTTGTAATAGTCTTCGGACATAAATGAATAGTTTATAAAGTTGTAAGGTTCGTAAAGTTTATAAAGTAGTGTCATTGCGAGCCCCAGTGGGGCGAAGCAATCTAAGAAAGGGATTCTCACGTCGTCCCTTTTATTGTTAGATATCGATGGGACTCCTCAGAATGACAAGGGGGAGGATTATTTGCAAACGGGATGGTTTTGAGTTCTCCATCCCGTTTACTTTACATCATTTTTCCTTATTTGTCACTATCTTTGGAATCAGTTTTGTCTTTAGCGTCAGTATCGGCTTTTTCATCGGTCGATGCTTCAGCCTTCGCATCACCGCTAGCGTTTTTGTCGGTATCAGCTTTCGATGCATCAGCCTCGGGTTGCGCGGCGCTATAAAGTTCAGAACCGACTTTTTGGATAGTTTCGGAAAGCTCGTCAGACGCTTTTTTGATTTTATCCATATCATCACCCTTGAGTGCTTCTTTAGTAGCATCAACCTTTTCCTGAACCTCTTTGCGAGTTTCTTCTTTAACCTTATCGCCGGCGTCTTTGAGAGCTTTTTCACTCGATAGAACCAATTGCTCGGCACCATTTTTGGTTTCAACTTCTTCTTTTTTCTTCTTGTCCTCGTCGGCATGAGCCTCGGCATCTTTTCTCATTTTCTCGACTTCTTCATCGCTTAAACCGGAAGAGGCGGTAATAGTGATCTTTTGTTCTTTGTTAGTTGCTTTATCAACCGCTTTGACGTTCAATATTCCGTTGGCGTCAAGGTCGAAAGTTACTTCAATTTGGGGTACGCCGCGTGGCGCCGGGGGAATGCCATCCAAAATAAATCTGCCTAGTGATCGGTTGTCTTCAGCCATCGGACGTTCGCCTTGCAGGATGTGTACTTCGACACTTGGTTGGTTGTCAGCAGCAGTCGAAAAGATCTGGCTCTTGCTGGCGGGGATAGTGGTGTTGCGTTCAATCAGCGGTGTCATAACGCGACCAAGAGTTTCGATACCAAGAGTTAGCGGAGTGACATCAAGCAGAAGGATATCTTTGACATCGCCGCCAAGAACTCCACCTTGGATTGCGGCACCAACCGCAACAGCTTCATCTGGGTTAACACCCTTGTTCGGCTCTTTGCCGAAAATTTCTTTAACCTTGGCGTGAACCGCCGGCATTCTGGTCATACCACCGACAAGCAAAACTTCGTCGATATCACTTGCTTTAAGTTTGGCATCGCCGAGGGCTTTTTCGCAGGGCTTTTTGGTTTTTTCTATCAAACCACTTACGAGATCATCAAGTTTTGCGCGAGTCAATTTTACATTCATATGCTTAGGACCACTGGCATCAGCGGTAATAAATGGAAGGTTGATGTCAGTTTCCATAGTGCTCGATAGCTCGATTTTGGCTTTTTCGGCTGCTTCTTTTACGCGCTGAAGCGCCATTTTGTCGCTACGCAAGTCAACGCCTTGTTCTTTCTTGAACTCATCGATGAGATAGTCCATAATTTCTTGGTCGAAATCATCACCACCAAGGTGAGTGTCGCCACTTGTTGACAATACTTCAAAACTGGATTCGCCATCTTGCTTGCCCAGTTCTAAAATGGTGACGTCAAAAGTTCCACCACCAAGGTCGAAAACGGCAATTTTTTCATCTTTTTGCGCATCTTTATCAATACCGTAAGCAAGCGCCGCAGCTGTCGGTTCGTTGATGATTCTTTTTACATCAAGTCCGGCAATTTTACCGGCATCCTTGGTAGCTTGGCGCTGTGAGTCGTTGAAGTAGGCGGGGACGGTGATGACCGCTTCGGTTACATCTTGGCCAAGATAACTTTCTGCATCTTTTTTGATTTTTTGCAAAATGGAGGCGGAAATTTCTTGCGGCGTGTAATCCTTACCATTCATTTCGACGCCTATCGAATCATTTTTACCCTTTTTGATGGAATAGGGAACCGATTTTACGTCGCGCTGGGTTTCTTCTTCGTCAAAACGGCGGCCGATGAAGCGCTTAACCGAGAAAATTGTATTTTCAGGGTTGGTAACCGCTTGACGCTTGGCAAGAACGCCAACCAGGCGTTCGCCGGCTTTATTTTCAGCTACAATCGAAGGGACAATGTTGCCGCCTTCGGAAGTGGGGATAACTTTTGGTTTGCCACCCTCGATAACTGCACCAACCGAGTTGGTCGTCCCGAGGTCAATACCTATGATTTTGCTCAT
>CAZPNA010000019.1:0-8241 GCA_964588135.1 uncultured Candidatus Saccharibacteria bacterium
AAATAATACCGTGGTCAGGTCGGTAAAAATCGTCCGCCTGCAAAATATCGACAACCTTAACAATTGCTTCTTTGTCGAGCAAGATCCCGCCAAGCACCGCTTCTTCAGCTTCTAAATTTTGCGGTGGCAAACGACTAGCATCAAATTGATTAGAATTTTGCATATCAATATCTCAAATGTTAGATGTCAAATGTAAAAAGCATATGTATCTATGTAAATCATTTTATTGTTCGACTAGAAAGCAATAGCGTTTCTGTGGAGAACTAATGACCGTTAGTAGTTCTCGATTCGTGTCCGCCGACTGGCGGAACACTCCCTCGAACGATATTTTTCGGGTGACGATTTCGGGACACTTTCGGGCGTGTTCGGGTGCTATGACTTCCCAAATACTTCTTCGATATCTGTTTTTGTTTTAGTACTTTCTTTTTTAACCTGTTCGTTTATTTTTTTGCGCAAATCACCGTTAGACTTCGGTATAGCACATTCTATCTCACGTCCCAGCTCTTCACAAGCCACCCCGCAAATAGCCTGGGCGTTTGTTTTTGATTTAATACGTTCCTCCCAAAACGGATACGGCACCTCGATAATTAGTTTTTTTTGTGATAAATACGGCTTTGATTGCTTGAGGATGCCCGCCAGTGGCGAATTTATTTTTTTTATATCATCGACAATTTTCCCCCACTTTTTGTCATCAACCGGCTCGATATTGTCGTAGCTGATAGCAACATCCTGCCGGTGGCCGGTAGCCAGTGGTTGGCTTGCCGTCCGTAGCCCCGGTGAGGGCGAAGGATGGTGGGTAGTGACTGACGATTTCTTTGGGTTTGTCTTCCCCCCTGCCCGAGGGGGGACGGTCTCGGGCTTTTCGCCGAGACCAGAGGGGTGGGAGAAATCCTTTTGTTCTTTTCCAGAAAGGGATCCCTCCGCTTTGGTCGGGATGACATCGCTATCGTTATGAGTTATGAGTTTTGAGTTATGAGTTTTGTCAAGATACTCGACAACTGCTGCTGCTAGAGCCAATTCCGGCATCGAGGTGTGGCGCAATTCACCCTCGGCGCGCATTATGAGGTTGATGAGACGCACAACATCACTCTGCGATACTTGTTGCGACAGCTTTTTTAATTGACGAACTTCCTCGTCGGTAATATCAGATTCCAAAACTTCCGGCGCGATAGCGTAAAACAAAAGTTGGCGCAATTTTCCAAGCAGCCCTACTGTCAGATGCTTAATATCAATTCCACCCTCGGTAAGCTTATTATAGGTTTTGATACTTAATTCCTTGTTGCCGGATGTTATCTGGTGAATAAGTTGCCACTGCAATGGCTCGGCGATGAGTCCGAGTTTGTCGCGAACTACATCAACAGTTAAAATTTGTGATGATTCTTCCGACATTTGCTCGAGTAGTGTAAGAGCGTCTCTGTAAGCCCCATCGGCCGCGCGCGCGATCAAGGCTAGGGCCGCCGGCTCCGCCTTTATTTTTTCGGCGCTTGATATCTTTTCCAAAAGCTCGAGAACGTTTTTCAGTGACGCTCGGCGAAAATCAAACCGTTGGCAACGCGATACTATTGTCGCTGGCACCTTGTGGGCTTCGGTTGTCGCGAGGATAAAGATGGCGTGAGCCGGCGGCTCCTCCAAAGTTTTAAGAAGTGCGTTAAATGCTTCCTTGGTCAACATATGAACTTCATCGATAATGTAAACTTTGTATTTACCAAAACTTGGTGCAAAACGCACTTTGTCACGCAGTTCGCGAATTTCATCGATGCCGCGATTGCTCGCCGCATCAATCTCTAAAATATCAACGCTCTGGTTTTTTTCGATGGTTTGGCAACTTTGGCATTTGCCACAGGGCTGACCTTTTTTTTCTTCGCAGTTGGCGGCGCGCGCTAAAATTCTAGCCACCGTTGTTTTGCCGGTACCGCGCGGACCGGAAAAAAGATAGCTGTGTCCGAGTTTGCCTTGCTCAAGAGCATGCGCCAATGTCTGGGCCACATGGTCTTGACCAATTAAATCCTCAAACCCCTGCGGCCTGTATTTTCGATAAAGAGACATGATGAATATAATTTCTAATTACTAATTCCTAATTTCTAATAAAATATCTAATAATATTGTTCGGGCGAATTGTAATCAATGGGTCGAGAACTATTACGGTCAGTAGTTCTCGATTCAGGGTTACCTTCTCTCGAACGATATTCTACTGTTCGAACGTATCCGTGAGAACTATTACTGTTTTTAGTTCTCGGTGATTACACCTCGAACGATAGTTTCTATCATCTAACATTTTTTAAATTATAAAAAGGTGTCTATTTAAATATAGAATTGATTCCATACAAGTGCAACCGCTCTCACTCCTCTTGCTTTGATTACAAAGCTGTCTCCCCTTATTACATGGGAGAAGTTTAAGATCTGCAACTCCCCCTCATTTATAAAGAGAGGCGATCAAAGTAATCTTTGACGGGGAGGTAAAACTTTCGGGTGCAAACTTGTCACTTACTGCCAACTTATAAATTTGCTTTTTATTCCGGGTTTTCCAACAGCAATTCCGTCATAATATCCGTGTCCTGGCGGATTTGTCCAAGGGCATTCAAGTACAAAATCGCTAGCGCGATATTAAGAATAATACTGATGATGATAATTGCTTTCCAAAACGTACTCATATAAGTTTCCTTTCTGTTGTTCGAATCTTATCCGTTAATTTATAATAAATAGATGAGAACTATAACGTTATTAGTTCTCGGCGATTACGCCTCGAACAGTAAATTTTCTAAAACCACCCTCCTAGTATTCCCGACAGTGTGCTATTAATAGCAGCGCCGATGGAACCGACCCAACTTTCAGCTATATCAACCGCTACTCCGGTGCGTTCAGTTATACCCGACACTTCACTAAGCGCATCCGATGCCAATTGCGCGCCCTGCTCCAACGCCTCCGCCACCTCTTCTCCAAGCACTTCCTCAACAACTCCCGAAGCAATAATACTATCTTTTGCTAAAGCTAGAAGATCATCTTCGTCTAATTTTGCCAAAGCTTCCTCTGTCGCTCTAAGCGCTTCATAAGCAGCAACAATATCATCTTGAGTATATTTTCGCTCCTCCAACGCCAGGACATCTTCATTATTATCATCACCCGATTCGATTGCTTTGCCCGCTCTTTTTAACTGATCGCTTTCCGCCTTGCCTTTATCGGCACTTTCAAGTAATTTCTGCGCGCCGGAATCTAGCGACTTGCTATCTTCAAGCGCCGTTTCAAGCGCCGATGATAAACCACCCAAACTCGAAGCATCAAACCCTCCGCCAAATAGTATCGATATCCCATCGTCTCCTTCGCTACTTACCCCCACACCAACACCGGTTACATCTGAAGATGATTGGTCACCGCTGGTTGATATATCGTCACTCGTTTCACTTTTTGATGACTCTTCGCTCGCCGTCTGCGCTTCGCCCTCGCACGGTCCTATTACCATAGAACTGATGCCGATAGAACCGTCAGAATCGGCAATGAAACTGGCATATTCGGTTTGCGTTCCATAAAACTGCGTTCCGTCGGATAGCGCAAAACAAAACTTCTCGTCTTCGATGCCTTTTTCCTCTTCTAAACTAGTTGATAATATCTCAAAAACCATCGTTGAATGGACACACGATTCGACCTTAAATTCTTGTGTTATTTCTTTCAAACCACCAGTAGCATCACTGGCGCCAGAGAGATCTTTAACGATTGCCTTAACAGTATAATCGCCCGGAGGTATCATACCTGTTTCAGCAAAATAAACATTGGAAAAACCTTCGTCGATACCAATTTCTTCAGCGCTTTGCGTTAACGACCCGTAAGTACTGATCCTTGTTAATTGGACAATGTCGTCGCTTTTCACATCACTTCCGTCAGCCGAAAGCGATGTTAACCACATTGACGCAGAAACAGGTTTGACATTTTCATCGGTAGCAAAAAGTATTCTTAGGCGACCCGGTTTTGTTTCGCTAGCTAGGCAACGCGCCTTTGCCGACGCCACCGCATCTTGCTTTGCCGACGAAGAACCGCTTGATGAGGAACTCGATGAATAGTTACTTCTCGACGTGGATCCGGAACTCACGGCGGCAACGGCTGAATCAGCAGTACTTTTGCATGATGCCTGTTCATTTCCAAGCCGTTCGATTTCTTTTTGCGCAGTATAATAGATAGTTGCGTTTTGGTCGTAGTATCTTGACCTTTCTGATTCACTTGGAAAATTACCTGAAAAAGTCGCTGCTTCATCCATTCTTAATTTGGCATTTCTCGCTCTGGTTTGGGCTATTCTGATAGCTTCAGAATAAGAACATGAATCAGCTGCATTTGCTATTATTGCCGAATGGTTAACTGATAATCCACCAACAATAACTGCAATAACTACAACAACTGCGGTTATGGATATTTTCCAATAACGTATGTTATTCATAGCATTATTTTACCATCATTTTTTTGATATAATAAATGTAAGCAGAAAAGGAGGATATTGCTAATTAGGAAACTCCTAAAAAAGCGAGGGGCTAAGCTCGTGTTTGGGCTGGCTTTTGTAGTGGCAATATTTGGTGTTGGTTTTGGCGCAAGCAAGGTTTACGCCGCCATCGCCGACCCAGTTATCAACCCCGAGCTAACCGCCGCCGCCCAAGGCGCCGACCGCGCCGCCGACTTTTTGGATTGGTCATTCAAAAACACCTTAAAAAACACCAATCTTTCAGCCGATACGTCAAGTGGCACAACTACCGGTAGCATCAGAAGCGCATTAAGTACAGTCTGGTGGTCGGTGTTTAAATTGGTTTTGATAATTTATGTTGCCCTTGCCGTAGTCATCGCCTTCGGCTACATTCTTAAAGCCAATTGGCTCGACAAATGGAAAAGATATATCCCGTGGCTCGTAATTTCGCTTGTCGTTTCCGCCTTCAGTTTTGTAATCGCCCTTGCTGTCATAAACCTAGCTGATACGGTAATTACCGCTCTTATTAAAACCAGCGCCACTAATTTTATAAAAGTTGATGGTAACTTTTCCGACCTTCAATCGAGCGCCAGCATCAACAACATCGAGATCGTCAACAACACCATCACTCTTTTGAGAGTTATCACCTACACATCGTACGCCATTGGCGGGATTATGGTCCTTCGAGCAATTATTCTTTGGATGATGGTTGTCATCCTGCCCCTCGTATTCCCATTTATCGCTTTTCCGGCAACCCAAGCGCTCGGTAAAACTTGGCTTCGAGAATTTGTCCGCTGGCTTCATTATGGCATTTTAGTTGCCTTTTTCCTTTTTGCATCCAACCAGTTATTTACCGCGATAACAAAATCAACCACCGGTACATCAACCAGTACTTACGATGATGCTACAAACATCAGCTTGAATCTTCCCGGTTCTTCAAGCGGTGCCGGTGCCGGGAGCGCAACTTCGGGAGCCACCGGAACCGTTGCCGATGCAACAACCTATTCGCAATATTTAGCTTCGATAATTATGCTTTGGGCATCGATTGTTTTGCCATGGTTCCTTATGCGCTACGCTATCAGTTTTACCAGCGAATCCTCTGCCAATTGGCTAGAACGCAACAGGAGCAACCCACGTTTCCAACAACTTCTTCGAGCAATAATCCCGCAACAGGGCGCGACACCGGCGCAACAACCAACAGGACAACCGACAACAGTTGGCGCTCCGGCGGCTTTGCGCGTCCCACCACTTAGAACGATTGATGAGAAACAAAGGCAATCAGTTATCGCGCCCGCCACACCCGCCGGAGCGCCGGTCGAGGGTACAATAGTATCACAAACCGGTGATATTAACCTGCCTACGGAGACAGCCAAGCCACCGGCACTGGAAACGGGCGGATATATAGGTACCGGTGCCGTTGGGTCATTTGCCACCCTCCCGTCACAAGATGCCCTACAAGCGGTAGGACTAAGCCAGCTTGGCGGTGCCGAAGTTGAAATTAAAGAAGGAAGACGTGAGAATGAGCCTTTGAGTAAACTGGCGCAGGTAGAACAAAACCCCGCCAAGCTGGCTCAAGTTACTTCGGATGTTAACGCTTTGCGCGAGCCGGAGAAAATTACATCGGAAATTCAAAGAAGACAAATTACCAACCTAAAAAACAAGATTCTATCGGCTGGTGGCAGTAGTGAGGTTAAAGATATTGCCGCCCTTGTTAGAAACGATGTTGCGCCTATCGCCGGACAAAATATTGTTAGCCAACTAAACGCAAAAAATATCGAATCAGTAAAAGAGAAAACCAGAAAGTTGATAGAATCAAAAAAAATCACCAACCAAAACACCACCAGCGACCTGCAATCACTGGAAGAGAAAATCACTAAGTACCAGTCAACACCGTCATATAAAGCGGATGAAAGACAATCGCTAGCTGGTCAAATAAAAATTGCGGCAAAGGCGATTGCTTCAGGGCAAACGCCGACAAGCGCGAAAGATAAGGATTTCGAGGAAAGACTAGGTGGATTTACAGCGCCAACTCCGGGGACAACTAGAATAAAACCGGAAAGCGAACTGATGCAAAGCGATGAAGGCAAAGATTTGATAAATTCGATTGGCGTTTTAAGCGCCGCTGAAGTTGCCGGCGCGGCATCCTCCGGTGGAGTTGATGCCCTACTTTCCGAGAGCGAAGATATCGGCAAAACTGTTGCCGACCAAAAGACAAATGACGATTTCAACAAGACAAAAAAGCAATGGGAAGATTATTATAAAAACACGCCGGTGCCCGTTTCCGATAACATCAAGAATCGCAGTGATTGGATAAAACAACAGGTTGCGGGACAAGAGAAAATTTTGCAACAAATAACGACCGGCGATTTTGATACTCGCAAAAAAGCGCTCAATCGGTTAGAAAAAATTATGCCGTTCCTCCTGATGGGTAATTATTCTTTGCTTGAAATTTCGCTTTACCTCAAAGCTAAAATCGCCGGCGCCTACAGCGTTTTGGATGAAATCAACAAACCTTCATCAGGTTCATACGGACCGCAAGACACCACACAACCACAGCATGCAATTAGTTAAAAAAACATCAACGACACAACTTATACAGAAGTCTATTGTTCAAACCCATAAGGTGAGAACTTCTCACTATCGTTCGAAGGGTAAATGCGCAAGTTATGCATTAGTTTTCGCAATCGGATTTTTCGCTCTGATGTTAAGCGGATGCGACAAATATGGCACTTACTTAAACAGAGAAGATGCCACTGGCGCTAGCGTAACCTATCCGCTCGATGGCATACTTGCCAACGCAGTTGGTGCTAGTGATGTTATTTGGGCAACACCCGATACCAACAAAACTATCGACGCGGTTTTTAGCGATGATGCCTCGAGCACCGAACCATCGTACCGCTATTTTCAATACGCCAAAGGAATTCCCATCGCCACTTACAATATCGGCGAAGGAGTAAATATCGCAATTGATGATAATTATCATGGCGATGATAATAAATCTGTCACAGACGACACTAACCCCCTGCCGATGGTTGTGCCAATAGAAAAAATTTCACTGCGCAGTTTCGACGAATCACGGTGGTCTTCCGACCCTGAAATATATACACTGGGAGCAACCTATTTACAAACCACAATCAGCCCGCTTTTTGATATTAGTGCCACCGACCCCACTGTGCCATCGATTATTTTTGTCTTGTATCAACCAAGCCAGTATTGGAATGAAGATGCCTTTTCCCGCAAATATGATTCTACACCAATGTATTTTGATGCATATTACAGCGTTGATTATTGGAATATTATTAATGATACAACCAGCACCATCAGCGCGCCGGATATTACAAAAACGTATGTTACCGATGCTAATTTAACCTCGCCCGCTGAATTTGGGGTATGTAAATTTTCACAGAACAATACCGCCACAACCGCGTCAATTTCGATATCATCTACCGGAGTGTCCACTTCAGTCGATAGCCCAAAAATACTGGTTAGAAATTTAATTGGCCAATGTGTCGAAGAACCCGCGCCCGGGTTAGCCAACCCTACGCCAAACGATGATGCTGATATTGATTTTACTCTATTCGATGCAATGGATTTGGAGGGCAATGATGCTAGCATTACCCAAGAAAAAGTTAATAAATGGACAAAATATGACTTTCTGGAAATGCTAAAACAAGGTATAACAACTTTTAATGTCGCTTCCCAGGACATTGAAAACACAACAAAATTTCTGCCAAACAAGAGTAGTTATTCGCAGCAGAACAATTTGCAGGTGCCAACAAAGCTTTATAGCAAACAAGCTT
>CAZPNA010000020.1:0-8180 GCA_964588135.1 uncultured Candidatus Saccharibacteria bacterium
GGTGGCGAGGAGTGCGTCAGTGAATCTGGCGCTGATCATACCCCTCGAAAGGAGGACTCCTCGCCACCGCCAACTATCCCCCTCGGACCTCCAAGCCGGTCTGTGTGGTGACCACCTGTACCTTAGTGGTACGACTTGGGATGTATCTTACCCTCCGGTGTTGGATCGGTACTGGAGGTCTAAACCCGCCTCCGATCCAGTTCGCACAGCCCCTCTTCGGAGGGGCTGAACTTTACCTAATTTCCAGTGGACGTTGCCTTGCGTCCATTTTTTGATACAATCAACTTATAGAAGAGATTGTTGAAAAAGTATCATTTCTGTCATTTCGAAAGTAATCTTGAGAAATCTCTTCTCTAGCTCTGACGGGATTTCTCCTCGGTATATTCGTCGAAATGACAAATGTGATGAGTTTTGAGCGGTTTTAGATTTATCAGGTTTATTATGACGCGTAAAATGCTCAATTGGATACTATTTGGAGGTGGCGCCCTTATTGTAATAGTGGTTGCCGCTTTAACATTGCCCAAACTTATCGCCGATGAAATGTTTCCGGTTCCCGAAGATGTGGTGGCAATGATTGAAGGATGCAAGCAAAAATTGGAGTTGACAGATGTTGACACGGCGCTAGTTCTATCAATCTTAAAACAAGAATCGGGTTTTAACCCCAATGCGGTTTCTTACGCGGGGGCAAAGGGTATGGGTCAGATAATGCCGGCAACCTGGCAAAGTATTCTTAATAGCGAACCGAGAATAGCGGAAATATCAACTGACCCGTTTAATGCTGAAGCTAATATTTGCGGAACGGTTTTTTATACAGCAGGGATGCTTGGTCGCTACGCCGACCGGTCGGATAAGGTTGAAATGGCGCTAGCTGCCTATAACGCGGGTCCCGGTGGCGCCGAACCTGGGTCAAGACCAGCGCAAACGGTCAATTATGTTGCGGTGGTGGCTGGGGTAAATTATCCTGCATATCAAAAACGATTAGCCGAATTAAGTAGCTCATCGGAAACAGATTTTGTTGAAGACAAAGAAAATTTATCATATTTAGAAGAAATTTTAGGTTCGGTAGTCGGTAGTTACAAAGCCGATAAAAGTTTAGTCGATACAACCGGTGTTGAACAAGCGGCTGGTCCGACCGTGCAAATTATCGAATTTTTCTCGAGGCCATTCTATGTTAGCACCTGAACTGCGTAATAAATTTGTAGAATTTCTTAAGAGTAAGGGGCATAAATTAGTGTCCCCTTCTTCGTTAGTGCCGGAAAACGACCCCTCGGTTTTGTTTACGTCGGCTGGGATGCAACAGTTTAAAGGATATTACCTAAAGCCGGAAAGCGCGCCATCAAAAAGGGTGGTAACTATCCAGCCTTGCTTTAGAACAAGCGATATCGACGAGGTGGGCGATGAAAGTCACCTGACGATGTTTGAAATGCTCGGGAACTTCTCATTCGGGTATTCCAGCTTACACC
The DNA here is from genome assembly GCA_964588135.1 of uncultured Candidatus Saccharibacteria bacterium. Lineage (GTDB taxonomy): Bacteria > Patescibacteriota > UBA1384 > UBA1384 > UBA1384 > CAZPNA01. The sequence continues at coordinate 1,464 of CAZPNA010000020.1, forward strand.
CTAAAACACACGAAAATATCGCGAAAGATTCACACGAAAATAACGCATATTTCAAAAAACAAACCATTGAGTGGGCGTGGGAGTTTTTGACAAGCAAAAATTGGCTGGGGCTTGATAAAGAAAAATTTGTTGGAACGTTTTTCGAGGGAACAGATGTCTTAAAAAAAGATGAAGAATCGGCTAAAATTCTATCAAATCTTAGTGGGCTTGGTAGCATCGAAGCGCGCAATCAAGATGAGAATTTTTGGGGACCAACAGGGACTGAAGGGCCTTGCGGACCGACTGTTGAGTTCCACTACAATGGTGTCGAAGTCTGGAACTTGGTGTTTAATGAATTTTATTGCGCAAATAGCAGCTATCAACCTTTGGAATATCGAGGTGTTGATACCGGCGCCGGTATGGAGAGATTGCTGATGGTCGTAAATAATATGGGCAATGTTTACGAAACTGATGTTTTTGAACCGCTTTTTGGTGTTTTGCGCGAATTTGGTATTGATAATAAACGCGATATGCGGTTAGTTGCCGACCACATCAAAGCGGCGGTTTTTGCTATTGCTGATGGAGTTTTACCGAGCAATAAGGATGCCGGCTATGTCGTAAGGAGACTTATTAGACGGTCAATGGTAACTATCGGCGATAGAAGCGCCGAAGTCGTTTCGGCTCTACGCAAGAAAACTTTAGAAGTTTATAGCGAAAATTATCCACATCTTAAAAACGCTGATTTTTCAAGCATTGACCAAGAAATACAGAAATGGGAGCCAATTAAGAAAAAGGGTGAAAAGATGCTCGACTCGTGGGCGGCGAAAGCGGAAAATATCACTGGAAAAATGGCTTTTGACCTTTATCAATCTCACGGTTTTCCTATCGAATTAACCAAGGAATTAGCCACAGAGCGCAAAATCGGCATCGACGAAGAGGGATTTTGGAAAGAATATGAAGCCCACAAACAAATTTCGCGCGCCGGTGCCACGGCAAAATTCAAAGGTGGTTTAGCGGGACATTCTGACATCGAGATACGTTACCACAGTGCAACCCATCTTCTACTCGCCAGTTTGCGCGAAGTTCTGGGAACTGATGTTTTTCAGCGTGGCGCCAATATTAACACCGAGCGGTTAAGGTTTGATTTTTCCTGTGACCATCAGCTGTTGCCGGAGGAATTGGCGCAGGTAGAGGCACTGGTTAACGAAAAAATATCACAAAATTTACCTGTCAAATGCGAAGAAATGACGCAAGCGGAAGCGGAGGCGCGAGGAGCCGTTGGGGTTTTTAAGAAAAAATATGGCGAAAAAGTTAAGATTTACATCATCGGCTCAAAAGATAAGCCTTGCTCTATGGAATTTTGTGGCGGACCGCATGTAAAAAATACAGCGGAAATTGGTAATTTCAAGATCATAAAAGAAGAATCCGCCGGCGCCGGAATCAGAAGAATCCGTGCGGTATTACAATAGATAGTTTTTTTTTAAGGGAAAGAATCAATTTAGAAAAACCGCCAAATGTTTTTTATTGACTGGCTTTATTGCTGTATTTACTCTATCGGCTTAACTGTTTGTATGTATTAAAGCGATATACTTTTCAACCGAATCCTTGTATCCTTGTCTTGTATCTAAATTGTCGATCTCGGTAAATGGCACGAATCGATATTCTAAATGTTCGTTGCTTGAACTATTAAAATTTTCTTGTGGAGAATTACAGCAATACACAATAACAATAAAATGCCTCTTAATATTCGACTTCTCGGAAATAAATGACCATACGTCGACTACTTCGCCAATTTTTAGTTCTTGAGCTCCCAACTCTTCCATGAATTCTCTTTGCAGGGATTGTTTTGGTTCTTCACCGAATTCTATTCGCCCGCCGGGTAACTCCCAGTGACCCTTTGTGTCTTTAACAAAAAGTATACTGTTATTGCGACATAGTATACCCTTGATGGTTGCTTGCTGAATATTATGAGCGTTATTTATTGTCATACTAATTGACATTATATACTTTTTCCTGTATTCTGCAAAACAGGTTAGCAATGGCTCTTTAACAATCCAGTAAGGAGGGTATCATGCGGCAGGACATCCATCGTGTGGCTGTGCTGATCATGGATAGCGTGGGGATAGGAGCTCAAGACGATGCTTGCGACTATGATAGTTTCGGGGCAAACACATTTCTACATGCTGTAGAAGCGGTGCCGGGATTAAGTTTGCCAAGCCTAGAGAGGCTGGGGTTTGGCAACATTGAAGGTGTATCTGGCATTCATGGCTGTGATAATCCCATATCTGCCTATGGACGCATGATCGAGATTACTGCTGGCAACGATACCTATGCGGGAGTTTGGGAGATGGCCGGGGTTGTCTTTAAAGAACGCGCTACGTCCTTCTACCCAGAGATTCCACGTGATCTGATGATCGGTCTATGGGATTTTCTTGGAAGGAAGACGCTTTGTAATGCCTACGTCTCTGGTTTCAGGGTGCTTGACAGATTTCTCGATATGCATCGAGAAACACACGATCCGATCGTCTACACAAGTGATGACGGAGTTATCCTGGTGGCAGCTCATGAGCAATATCTGCTACCCGAAGAGTTGCATCAAATCGCCAGTAAGATGGCAATCTTCTTTGCTGGCCGACAGGTAACAAGGGTGATTGCCAGACCATTCGTGGGTGATAAGGGCAATATAACTAGGACTAGTAATCGACGCGATTTTGTTGTGCCACTTGACAAGGGTGCTACGCACATGTTCAGGAGGTTGCGCGAAGCCAACGTCTCTCTCACCGTGACGGAGCACCTATCGAGGATGATCGGCGAAGAGTATGCAACCACGGTGATCCCTGGCATTAAGGATTCTCTCGATGTGATGGAGTCGATCACCGCATGGCTTGACAGCCGGACATCTGGCGTTTCTATGTTTGTACTGCCAGACTTCGATATGTCAGGCCATCGCAGGGATCCAGTGGGATATGCGTCCGATCTGACATGCTTTGATGTACAGCTTGGTGATCTGCTCCGGCACATGGGTGAGTCTGACATCATCTTTGTCACGGCAGATCATGGTTGTGACCCTACGTTTTCCATCAGGGGTCATACCAGAGAGTACGTTCCAATACTAGCTATCGATCACGACCGTGCAACTGGCTGTTGTATAGGGACTCGTTCGACCTTTGCCGATCTCGGGCAAACCATCTGTGACCTATTCGGAGCAGAGAAGATCCCGATCGGCACCAGCTTCGCGACCGAACTCCGTGGAAGGAGATGAACAGCGCATGACGCAATCGACAAAGCTAGCAATCAACGGTGGTAAACCGATCTGCCCCGAGGGCTTGAAGAGAGGACGGGTCTTCGGCGATTTGGAGAAAACAGCTGTTCTTGAAGTAATGGACTCGGATGTTGTTTCCCGAGCCGGCCGTGGTGCCAGGGTTGCGCTCTTCGAGGAGGCGTTTGCTACATATCATCAAATGCCTTATGCTGTTGCGACGTCTTCTGGGACATCGTCGCTTCATGCGGCAGTCGAGGCGCTTGGCATAGGACCTGGTGATGAAGTAATCGTACCAGATCTTACGTTTGTCTCTACTGCGTCGGTCGTAATGCAGGCTGGCGCGAGAGTTGTATTTTGTGACATCGACAATGATACCTTCAACATGTCTGCCGCGGATCTATCGAATAAGATTACTAGTGCGACCAAAGCCGTGATCGTAGTCCATCTATATGGCGCCCCAGCCGATATGGACTCGGTGTCTCAAGTGGCTAGGGATCACGGTCTTTACGTTATTGAGGACTGTGCCCAGGCTCATGGAGCCAAATTCCATGAGCGAATCGTCGGGACGATCGGTGACATCGCCTGCTTCAGCTTTTATCAGACGAAGAATCTGAGCTGTGGTGAAGGCGGGATGGTTATTACTCGCAACGAGGCGCTGTATCGAAGGGTTAGATCGATTGTGCGGCATGGCCTCGCTGGTGACGATCTATCCGCCTATGACTACGACAAACTTGGCTACAACTATGCCATGACCGAGCTGCAAGCTGCTATCGGTCTAGTGCAGTTGAGGAAACTCGATACCCTCAATGAACGTCGTAGTCACAATGCAGCAACTTACCGAGCCGAGCTCAGTGGTCTTGGGCTGCATTTCCAAACTGACAGCCCGGGACACGTCAACCACTATCTGACCGCCACTCTTCCGTCAATCGGAGTAAGTAGAGATGACTTTCTGTCGGCAGTTAGGGCTGAGGGAGCTATGATCAACTGTCTCTACCCCCTAACGCTATCCGGCACCAGGTTGTTCGGTGGTATTCCGGTTGCACCCATCGCTGCACGCGTAGCGTCGTCCCTGTTTAACCTCTATGTCGGTCCCGGCATCGATGAGCACTTCATCGATATCTGTTGCCAGGCAGTGCAAAAGACATTTGCGTGCTACGGAGGTAGCTAAAGATGCTTCTGACAACAAGCGAAATCAAGGAGTCGGACTGGCAAGCTCTTAGAGACGTCAAGCAAGAGAGGGGACTTAAGATTAGTGTTGGGCTCCCAGCGAGAAACGAGTCTGCGACAGTCGGGCGGGTCCTCGAAACTGTTCTAGCATGCCAAATGCTAGTCGATGAGGTGATGGTGTTTGATAGTGGCTCGGAAGACAACACCGTCGCTATCTGTCGCAGTTATGGTCTTGATGTTGTTGCCGACAGCGATACTGCTACCGAGCTAGCTATTCCCCTCGCAAGAGGTAAGGGGTGGAATCTATGGAGCAGTATTTATCATCTCACCGGAGATATTGTAATCTGGCTTGATGCAGACATCGAGAATATCGACCGAGGATTCATCCTTGGTCTCGTCGCCCCCTTCCTGCGACATAGTCAGCTCAAATTCGTGAAAGGCTACTACTCGCGACCGAAAGGCGGAGCTAGAGTTACTGAGCTTATGGCTAGACCACTCCTCAACGTTTTTTTCCCAGAGGCTGCTGGATTCGTACAGCCACTTGCCGGAGAGTATGCTGCGACTCGAAGCTTCCTGGAGAAAGCCATTTTCTTCTCTGGGTATAGCATAGAAGTTGCTCTGCTTGTACAGGCTGTGATGGATCTAAGTGGTAGCGCAGTGGTCCAGTCTTGCCTCGGAGAGCGCATTCATTCCCACCAAGACATACCAGCTCTGGGTAGGATGTCGGCCTGTATACTCAACACTGTGCTGTACTTCGCGGAAAGGTACGGTCGTCTTCTCCTTCATGTCGAAACGCCAGAATATATGACTGTCTTCAATGCTGTATCGGGCAACGATGCTGTTTTCAAACCAACGGTGGCCAGCGTCAGAGATCACATCTTGCCAACAATGGCGTCGCTCGATCAATATCACGCTAGGCATCAGACTGTTACTGGCTAGGTCACACTCTTCAACAGCCCCAGATAGCTACTTTATGTAGCTTGAAGGGGCTTTTTTTGTTGTTATCTCGTATACAGGAAGGTTATCAGGGTGAGTGTTTGAGAATTATAACTATTTTTTTGTTACAATATAGACATGTCATTATTTGGAATTGGCAAAAAGAAGAAAAAGACAAGCGACAGACACGCTATTTCTTTGGATATCGGTACAGAGTTTGTTAAGGCGCTGATTTTCAGGGTTGAAGGTGATATCGCGACCGTTATTGGTGTTGGACGCCAACGCCAACGACTTGCCGATATGCATGGTGGTATGGTTACCGACATTCAAGGAGTCATCAAAAACTGTGAAGCGGCGCTTGGAGAGGCCGCCGAGCAAGCGAAGATGTTGCCGGAACAAGTCGTTATCGGTATTGCCGGAGAATTGGTCAAGGGCAATATGACAACGGTGCGCTATATCCGACCCGATTCGCAGGCGCAAATATCTTTTGAAGAATTAAAAGATATCATCGAAAAAGTACACTCCAGTTCATTTGATAGGGCGCGTAGTATTTTAGCGCTTGAAACCGGTCATCAGGAAGTTGATGTAAAGCTGGTTAACTCGGCAGTAACAGAAGTTCAGATCGATGGCTACAGAGTAACCAATCCTCTCGGGTTTCAAGGCAAAGAAGTCCAAGTTGGAATTTTTAACGCTTTTGCTCCGGTGGTTCATCTTGGCGCACTGCAAACCATCGCCGAAAGGCTTGACCTTGACCTTCTCGCCATCGCCGCCGAACCTTATGCGGTCGCTCGTGTGCTAGGTCCCGACGAAGGTTCTGATTTTAGCGCTATTTTTATCGATATCGGCGGTGGTACAACGGATATCGCTGTAGTTCGCCAAGGTGGCCTTGAAGGCACTAAAATGTTTGCTCTTGGTGGTCGCGCGTTTACAAAAAGAATTTCCAATAATTTAGGAACATCATTTTTAGAGGCAGAAAAGAAAAAACTGAAGTATTCCTCGGGGGAATTGGATAAAAAAACAGCTGACAAAGTTCGCGAATCGGTCGAGGCCGATTGCCAGGTGTGGTTTGCTGGAGTAGAATTAACATTAAGCGACTTCTCGGGAGTTGACCTCCTGCCCAGTAGAATTTACCTCTGTGGTGGTGGAAGTAAATTACCGGATATCAAAAAAACAATGGAAAAAGCGCAATGGAGTCGCGACTTGCCATTTGCCAGAAGACCGCAAATTCACTACCTTGAGCCATCAGAAATTCCCAGAGTTAAAGACACCACAGGTGAAATAGTTGATATTCAGGATGTAACGCCGATGGCGTTGGCGAATTTGGCAATCGATTTGGTCGGCTCGGAAGGTATTGTTGATGCAATTCTGTCAAA
>CAZPNA010000021.1:0-8012 GCA_964588135.1 uncultured Candidatus Saccharibacteria bacterium
AAGAATTGAAAGAGTCAGCGATGCCGTAAAGGTCGGTCAAAAAGTTAAAGTAAAAGTGGTCTCTGTTGACCCCGAACGCGGTCGAATTGGACTGTCCATCAAAAAAGCCCAAGAATAACTTATAACTTATAGTTTATAACTCATAACTAAAAACACGCCAATCACGCAAATAATTCGCGAATTTCACTCTAATAATTCACTCGAATAAAGAATCGCGAATGACGCGCGAAGGTTTCACCTCCCCGTCAAGGAGTACCTTGACCGCCCCTCCTTAGTAAGGAGGGGAGTTGGGATCGATTCTCATCTGTCCGAGTAGAGCCGGGTCCAACTTCTCCCCTTGATAAGGGGAGACCCTCCTTCGCCCCACTGGGGCTACGGACGGCAAGCAGCTTTGTAGCCAAAGCAAGAGGGGTGATATCCTTTAGAGTGAAAATTTCGAGACTCCGCCGTCTGGCGGATTTGCGTGATTTAGCGTGTAAGTATTTTCGCTTGACGCGAAAAAATAATTATGTGTTATAATATAATTAATGACTACAAAGTCTTGGATTATATGGATTGTAGCTATCGCGCTGATTGTCGGCGGAGGTTTTGGTTTGTATTGGTACTTAACTCAAGCTCAGGTTGGTGCCGATGTTGAAACAGCTTCAACATCATCAACGGTAACGGCCGGTACGGGGTCTTCGATGGCAACCGGCAACACTGAAATGACTATCAAAAAGGGTTGGAGTTTTGTGTCATTTCCTTATAACACAGTAACAACAGTATCGGCGCTAGAAACTAAACTGGGGACTATCGAAATGGATGCTTTGTACAGCTATACCGGCTCAAGCTGGACAAACGCACTTGACGATGGAGTTATTAAGCCGGGAGCAGGTTATATCGCATATTTTAATAGCGCCGGCACTATTGACCTAGGTGATACTGGAGCAACCAACTACAGTAAAGATGAATATTCAGTAACTGCCGGTCAGTGGAATTTGGTAGGAGTGCCACTTTTGGCACCAATCCAATTTCGGGGAAGCGGTTCCAGCGCGACCTCTTATATTCCAAACTCCGGATTATCGATAAAAATGGTCGATGGTTCAACAGTTACCATGCTCGATGCCATTGCCAAAGGCTATGTCGAAACACCGCTCTTTATGGAAAATTCTGACCCCAGTTATTCCTACGTTTACATATATGACTTGGTTGGTAATTATCTTCCTAGTTTTAGCGCTTTTTGGCTAAAACCAGTTTCAACAAATGTTGAGGCTGTAATGTTTAATGCAAGCGGAACTGACAGCAAGTCATCAATTTCTAAGGAAAGTTTAGAGAGTGTCAGCAATTCAACCTATTCATCGACATCGAGTTAATGCCATATAGGCCTTGACAGGGAGCGATAGTTGTGATACTATTTAACCAAGCTCAAAGAACTCGACCAGTGTTTGGCGTTGCACAGAAGGTTTTTTTTGTTGCGAAATAAATCTGTATCGAGGAATTAAATTGACTAAAGAAGAACAGCTCACGGAAATCGCCGACGAAATCGCTGCCAATAAATCGTTGCCTCTTAAAGAGGGAGCTACTAATGACGTGCCGGGAGCTGGCAGGGCTGATGCCGATATTGTTTTCATCGGTGAAGGACCAGGGAAGCAGGAAGACGAAAAGGGTATTCCTTTTTGCGGAGCGGCAGGTAAGTTTTTAGATGAATTGCTGGAGTCAATCAATTTAAAAAGAGATGATGTTTTTATAACAAATATTGTAAAACACCGCCCACCGGAAAACCGCGACCCCAAACCGGAAGAGGTTGAAGCTTATTGGCCATATCTCGACAGGCAAATAAAAGTTATCGACCCGAAAATAATCGTTGTGCTAGGCAGACATTCCATGGCGCGATTGATGCCCGGTCTGGGAACCATATCGATGCTCCACGGTCGAGCTTTCAAGAAAAACGGTAGAACCTATATGGCGTTGTATCACCCGGCAGTTGCCCTCTATAACGGCGGAATGAGAAAAGTCCTGCTCGATGATTTCCAGAAATTAAAAATACTAATGGGAAAAACGGGGGTAGATAATTCAAACCTCAAACCTCAAACCTCAAAATGACAATGCAAAATTTAAATTTTAAGATGCAATTTTGAGATTTGAGATTTGAATTTTGAGATAGGTAATAACAACATGAATACCAAAGAACAAACTATGCAAAATACACAAACCAACCAAGCACGAATGACTTCGTGGCATTCTGAAATGCCAGCGACAAGAAGTACTCGTCCACAAACTAACCAGTCAAATAGATCTAACGATAATCGTGGCTCCAGTCGCAACAGCCGATATCAGCCATCGAGAAACTCTCGAGCGGAAGTTGGATCTTTTACGTCAAAAATGCCTCATACCGGTGCTAGCCAGGGACCAACAACTAAAAATATTCCTGCAGTTAGGGGGAAGCTACGAGTTATCCCTTTGGGCGGACTGGGCGAAGTCGGTAAGAATATGACAGCGCTAGAATTCAATGATTCTATTGTTGTTATTGACTCCGGAACAATGTTCCCGGATTCTTATATGTTTGGCATCGACTACCTTATCCCAAACATACTATATCTCGAAGAAAGAAAAGATAAAATCAAAGGTATTGTCTGCACCCACGGTCATGAAGACCATATCGGTGCCTTACCTTATATTATCAAAAAGTTGGAAGCGCCCATTTTTGCGCCACCTTTCGCCAAGGGTCTTATTGAACTTAAATTCGAAGAGCATGGCATCAAAAACGCCAAACTTAATTCTATTAAAGATGGTGATGTCTTGAAATTCGGCGATATTCGTGTTGAAGCGTTTAGCGTGACTCACTCGATTCCCGACGCTATTGGGCTTTCCATTAAAACTCCTCCGCAAACTCCCGACGGTAAGGAATCACACATCATTTGGACAGGCGACTGGAAATTGGATAAAACTCCCGTTGCTGGTAACCCTATTGACTTTGACAAACTTGAAAAATGGGGGAGAGACGGTGTTGATATCCTTTTTTCCGACTCGACCAACTCCGAACGCCCTGGTCGAACCGTATCAGAAAGTGACATCGGTGCCAGTTTTGTCGATATTTTTTCGAAAGCTCATGGCAGAGTGGTTTTGGCGACTTTTGCCAGCCAGATTCACCGTGTCCACCAGGTTATTCGAGCTGCTGTTAAGACTGATAGACGGATTGTATTTTCGGGCCGATCTATGGTTCGCAATGCCGAATTAGCTATCAAAATGGGTTATATTGATGTGCCACAAGATTTTATTATTCCGATGGAAAAAGCAAAGAATTATCCTCCGGAAAAATTACTTATCATTTCGACCGGTAGCCAAGGCGAAGAAATGTCGGCACTCTCAAGAATGGCGCAGGGTTCGCATCGACAATTTAAAATCAACCGTGGTGACACCGTTGTTCTTTCGGCAAGCCCAATTCCGGGCAATGAAGCCGCTGTCGGCGATGTCATCAACAATCTGTTCCGATTGGGTGCGAAAGTTGTCTATGGTAAAGAAGTTGACGTTCACGTTTCCGGTCATGCTTACAGAGACGAACAGGCCGATATGATAAAAGCGCTTAAGCCTAAAAATTTTGTGCCGATTCATGGTGAGTATCGCCATTTGGCGATTCATAGTGAATTAGCGCTTGAACTCGGTGTCACTCGGGCGATAGTTATGGAAAATGGTGAAATTCTGGAAATTGCCGAAGGTATTGTCGAAAAATCAACTTGGAAAGTGCCGGCTGAAAGCGTTCTGGTGGATGGGCTCGGTATTGGCGATGTCGGAAACATCGTCTTGCGCGACCGACAAGCGATGGCAACCGATGGAATTTTTGTTTGTATCGTAACCATCGACCGCCGAACCCATGATATTGTCACCAGCCCTGACATTATTTCGCGCGGCTTTGTCTATATGCGCGCCGCCGAAGAACTGATTCGCGATGCTCGCTCAATGGTGCGCAGAATATTTATTGATGAAAATAAAAGAACTCGTGGTGATTGGGGCGCCATCAAGGCGATTATGCGTGAGCGTATGAGCCGATTTCTTGAGGAACGCACCCAACGCCGACCTATGGTCATTCCCGTGATAATCGAATCATAAGCAATGGGCTCTATATATCATTTGTCCTAGAGTAACCGAGTCTTGCCCCGTGAACAACGCACGTTTTGATACGGATGTAATCCGAATAAAACAGTAAGTTGTTTTACGGGGTGGTCATTCCCGTGATAATCGAATCATAATAAATAGTAGAAGGTAGAAAGTATAAGGTAGAAGGTTGGAATCGACCTCCCCTAACCCCTCCTTATAAAGGAGGGGAGCTGGATGCAACTTCTCCCCTTAATAAGGGGAGAGTGCTTTGTACCCAAAGCAAGAGGGGTGAATGGGACCCCAAATAAATTAGAAATAATACTAAATTGGTACCGCGTACGGGAATCGAACCCGTGTTTCCAGGATGAGAACCTGGTGTCCTAACCACTAGACGAACACGGCAAAAAAATAATAATTCTAGATAACATATATTAGATAGATTGTGTCTCCACCTCTTCGGTGGACCAGCCGATGAGGCTGGCTAACCACTAGACGAACACGGCATACAGGTGCCAAAACAATCCTCAACAGATATCTTAACCGATAAAGTCGTGATTTTCAAGGATTATAATCGAGACTGCTGAAAAAACGTTTTGCTGCTGTCATTTCGAGTGTAATCACGAGAAATCTTTTACCTGTTAGTGATGGGATTTCTCCTCGGCATACTCATTGAAATGACAAATATGATGAGGTCTCAATAAGGACGCCCCGACGAGTAAACTCGTCGGGGCGTGGGTGTGAAGAGTTAGGCGCAGAGACCGGATCGCATTAGCGGAACAGGTGAATCCGTGGTGCGATACATTATTTTTGGATGAGTGCAGTAAAGCGTATAGAACTCACGCTTATCACCGCAAACGATCCAAAGCGCATAACCCTCGCGATCAAGACGCGCAAAGCCGGCACGGCCTTGCTGGAACTCGAGACGGAAAACAGAACGAATAACGTCAGGTACTAGGAGCAGGTCAAGAAGACGGGTAGTTTCCAGCTCATCGTTAGAATCTATCTCATCCTCAATATCGGGATGGGAGATGTGCTCAAAGGTAATAGAGCCAAAAGGACTTGTTACGACAAATCTTCTTCCTATTAATTGTGCGTTAGTGCTTTCAATGCAGAGTTTTTTGAGCATAGGTTTTGTCTCTTTTCGAGCAGATTCGACCTTTTTCGATAGATCCTCCAATCAGCGAACAGGTGGTCGTGACCCATGAGATTGTTTAACGTTCGCTCCTCTTATGCTAAGCCAAAAGGAGTTTAGATGCGTTCGGCAAAAGGCAAAGCCATCTTACCTAGCATTGAAATTATATTATAAAATGCAATAAATATCAATAACAAAAAGGAAGCCCGGGTGCGTCCATTGCATCCGGGCTCGTGGTTTGTCGGGGGGTGTTAGGGTTCGGCTACTTGGCCATTGTAGCCGAATTGGCCAGTCCCAGCCGTCCTTGGTGCGCGGTGAGTTCTAGCCGGCGAGGGCTGCGAGATACTCCGAGTCACTGTAGGCGCATATGGTGTTGATGCCACGCGCGACTTTCTCACAACGCCAGAGATCTATCTTGTAGACTTCCTGGCGCGCGCTGGTCTTGCCGACCATCAGGTACCCATCGCCCCTGGTGTCGACGGTGCACTCAACATTGCTGACCTCGGGCTTGAGGTTGCTCGTTCCGGAGAACCCGAGATATGGAGCCCCGAGAATCTGACGGAACGCCCGAGCGATAGCCGATGGTGTATCGCTACAAAGGGCTTGGTCTGGGTGAGCAGGCTTAAGGCCCAATGGTGCCATGGTCGGTGTCAGCGTGATACCACCGCCGTTACTGCGAACCGTGATTGTCCCATCATCTGCTGCCGCCACCGAGTCGATGTCGATACACCTGCCGAGCGCTTCACAGAACCGCTCGGTTCTAGTTTTCGCCACTCTGTTCCATCTCCTCTGTACCCTGTTTGTGAACGTACTCTGCCCTGGCTTGTTGACTCCACTTCCTCCTCTCCAAGCCAGTTCTCCAGGCAGATGCCATCAATCCAAAGAACCGATGACATATTGCAATTGTACATCCATTTACCAACTGCTGTCAATATAAAAAGAGCCCCCTGCGTCGAGGAGAAGCGACGCAAGGGGCGGGTACAGAGTGCTGCCCCCTGACAGCGAGGGACCCACCAGAGAGGTGGGAAGGCGCAACCCGTATCATGGCCAATGATTTGGTGTGTTTCGCCCTTCAGCAGTCCAAAGTATATACTTTTCGCTTTTAAATGTAAATAGCACGGCAAAAGAAAAGACCGCCTCAAACACGAGGCGGTCGCAAGGTGAATAGGTGATGACTGGTATCACCCGGTGGGGCGCAGTCGGGAGGTGTGAGTCCTGTAGCATCGATTGTTTCGATCTCTGTTTCTTCGTGAAGAAGGCCGAGTGTGTGCCAAATAGTATGTTCGTTGCTGTTTACGGGAGTCTTGTTAGAATCCCAAGTAACAATACAGCCCATCACTCGTATAGCAACTTCTATTTCGTCAGCTCCACTTCTAATCCCAAATAACAGACACAGGATAGGTCGATTTTCTCGTACTTTAAGAGAAAGATGGTTAAAGTTGATACTATTTTTCTTCAGGATATCAGCAAATCCTTCTTTGTTTCGCCATACATCCTCGAGTGTATTGGGCGGAAAGCTATCTACTTTGCCAACACAGCTGGGCATCTCGATCGCTCCTTTCGAGTGCAGGTTAACTATATATCAAAAAAGGGCAATTAATCAATAGATATTGTCTTGTAGGGGGAGGTTTGGCCGCGGGTGATGCGGACGCAATTTGGTTTAGTATCAAAATGTTTAGCGATTACATCAATTACAGCCTTATTGGCGTAACCACGAAAAGGGGCGGCTTTGACCCAGATTTTGTAGGAGCCGTCTTTTTGTTTTTTGATAGTATCTCGCGAAGCTGCCGCCGTAATTTTTGCTTGGATAGTCATAGCTTAATGTTAGATGTAATATGTCAAATGTCAAAACCAAATCTGGTTATGTCAAATCATATTGTTCGAAGATGTAATCATCGAGAACTAAGAGTCGTAATAGTTCTCGCGCTAGCGCGAACAATAATATTTATTTCTTATAAAAAAGCCCGCGCCGTGGTCGGCGCGGGGCAAAACTGGAAGATGGGCGTTAGCGCTTAGCAGGGCAGAATTCTCGTCGATGTCGGCGACGAAGACCAGGTGGTATCTTCTTCTGCGCCCTTCCACGATCTCGGTGTCGCGATGTCATCTTCAGGGTCTCGATTTCGGGCATCCCGTCTTGGAGGAGTCCTTGTCGACGCATCTTGTCGACAAGTCGTCGTCTGGGCCTACCGCGAGGGTAGCAGTCGAGAATGGCCCTAACTCTTCGCCTGATGAGTCTCGGGCTTCCATTCTTAACAGCTTCCCTGAACCCCTTGAACGCATCGCGACGATCGTTATCGTACACTCGCGACCATCTCCTTCCGAGAGATAAATCAAATGTAGCAAATAATACCCGTTGAAGTCAATATTTATTTATTTGCTTTTCAAATAGAAATTATTTTGTTATTCTAAACCTGATGAAACAAAACTATTGGGCGGAGAGGATCGCTGATAAAATCCTCCAAAAAAATAAAGGCGAAATAGTACTTGAAACTGGTATAACGCCAAGTGGTCCTTATCATATTGGCCATTTGCGCGAGATGATTGCCACCGATGCGGTTTGTCGCGCCCTCGAAAAACGTGGCGCCAAAACACGATTTATCTATTTTATTGATGACCTAGATAACTTGCGCAAGCTCTACCCATTTTTACCGGGATCTTACGAAAAATATGTTCATTGCCCGATAAGCAAAATTCCATCACCAGACGGAAAAGCACCGAGCTATGCCGAGTATTTCCTTGCACCGTTTAAACGAGCGCTTAAAACACTGGGTATTTCGGTAGATTTTTTGTTTGGTAGTGACTACTA
>CAZPNA010000022.1:0-7812 GCA_964588135.1 uncultured Candidatus Saccharibacteria bacterium
TCGTAGGTGTGTTTATCGGTCTAGAGACATTCTTTGAACCAGTTACCTAAGAACCATTGCGCCACCTACGAGGTGGTGCAGACGTGGTTAGGGAATAGAAAAGGGATGAGAAAAGAGCTAGTAATTTACTTACTGACTTTTTTGAGGCGGGATTTCATAGATCTGATATCTTCGTTAACTGCAAAGAGGTCTTCGTTTTCTCGGGTTGATAATTGGTCGATTTTTTCGTGCATTGCAACATGCTGACGATCGTTTTCGTCAAATCGTCTATTCATATTTTCTTCCATTTTATCCATACGAGCGCTAACCAGTTCGTAGGTGGCTTTGATTACATTAGTGATTTTATCAAGATCGGTTTTTGTTAATGACATAAATATAGTATAGCAGGAAATAAAATATAATTTTTAATTTCAAATTTCAAATTTTTAAACAAAGAGGGAAAGGGATCCCTCCACTACGCGATTACGCTTTGGTCGGGATGACATAGGATGGAAAGAGATTGCTTCGTCCGTGTGTACACTCCCTCGCAATGACAGATCAGATATCTCCCACCACCCCGCCAAAGAGTACTTTATCTGCCCCTCCTTCGCGTAAAGCTATCGCCACGCGACACAGCCGGCAGGAGGGGATTTCACCTTCTACTATTTATTATTTTTAAAATCGTCTGGTTCAAATATCAAAAAAGTTTGTCCCAGGCGGTCGGCGCGGTCGATTTTATCGGATATACACGGATATGGACCGAAAAGACCGGTGGCAACATTAACAGAAACGATTAATATTTCGTCGTCAGCGATACCATCGCAAGCAGTATAGCGACCGAGGTCAGTGACATTAATATAATCAACCCCCCGATAAGCGGGGTCTTCACCACAGGCGTAACCAATTATCAGTTTCTTATCCGGATTGTCTGCGGCGTATTTAACTAATAAATTCATCTCCTGCCCCCAATCGGTATTAGAGTCGCTCATATGTTTATAACCGTTGCTCCAGCCGCCGGAAATCTGTGAGAAAAAACTTATTTTGTTAGGACTGTTAAGGTAGAGATCGCCAGCCCACCACAGTATGATTAATATCAACAACCCGTAAGTGATAACTCTACGCGCTTCGATAAGTTTCCAAACTGCAAAACCAACCGCAGGCGCTACAAGAAGATAAAATGGCAAAATATGACGAATGCCAATATGGATATGTCCAAACGATGCCGCACCGACAAATATAATTCCAAGCAAAGCCAGTGATACTATCGCCCATTTCTTTCTAACTATCGCCCACACAAACCCAGTTAGCGCCAAAAGCAAAATCGCCGTTGGCGTCTTATACCAAATAGCCATAACAAAAAACTCTCTAAAACCAGTCATACTATACGCGCCATCAAGATACGCGTTATGACCAATTTCGTTGTGTCCCTGAACCACGTTATAGCCTTCACGATAACGCAACAGTGGCGCGACAATGGTTTTAGTGATGGGATTATCCAATTGAACTACACCGACCGTCGGAACTGTTAGATTGATTGTTCTTGACCCGAGAAGAGCGCGGTATTCGATAAGAAAATATGTTGCCCAAATAAGAGCCAAACATACCACCATCGACAAAAGCAAGCGGCCTATTGATTGCAATATTTTTTCTTTTTTTATTATTAAGGCGATAATTACCGCGACGACTGCGACCGCGACAAAAAATACTCCGGAAAATTTCGCTAGCATCACAAGTCCCAACGCCAAACCCCACCAAATATATTTTGATAATTTCGGTGTTTTGATAAGGTTGTATGTCGCTAGAAATAATATCCAAACCGCCACTGTTAAATGCATATCGTTGGTCGTTAGCGCGCCATGAGCAAGAATATTGGGGTTTAATGATAATGATGCTACCGCACCTACTCCCGCCCACGGGTGGACGTTTTTCGCCATCCACAACCAGAGCGATATTAACAAAAACAAGGTCAATAATACTGTTGACAGGCGCCCCAAAAACATTACCGTGTCGGTCGGGTTGCCACTTTCAAACAAAAATACATTACCAAATTCCCACTGCTCGCTATCGGGCACTTCTTCGATTGCGGTGTCGATATCAGGGTTAAGTGGCAAAACAAAAAGGGCCGATAAAATTTTATTAAGTGGCGGATGCTCGCTGTTTAATATTTCATCACCGCGCATAAGGCTACGCACGCCCGATGGGATATACACAATTTCATCCGACGTAACCGACATTGAATAAGCATTAAAAACCAACCAAAAAGCCGCCCACACGATTAATGTCCACGCTAATATCGCCGGCAGGATTTTTTTTACGAAATCAATCTTCATTTTTTGATATCAATAATGCTATTACTACCCACCACATAATCGCCAAATCATTCTTGAAAAATGGTGTATCGACCAAACCATAAAAAATTATAGCGGCAAAGGTGGCAACAACGGGGCATAGGTCGATTGACCGCGACCTTTTTGAGATGTTGATGATGATAGCGATGAGCATCCACATAAAAATAATTAGGCCGAAACCACCCATTGTCACCAGAATATTAAGATATAAATTGTGGGCACTTAGCGCCAGAGGCGAGATATATTCGGGATAATTAACCCTATCTGCTGTCAACTCGTTAAAATAATTTTGATAGTTGCCAAGCCCAACTCCGAGGATTGGTTTTTGCCCAAACATCTCAATACTGGTTTGCCAAATAAACAAGCGAACGTTATTGCTTGTTGCCACTCTGCCATCCTCCGGCGAAGCGTTGAAATCCGGTGCCGCCAGCCAAAAAGTCGCGCCAGCGATAACTATCAGCGCTAGCGCCGACCACCCGAGCCAATGATATTGCTTTTTGCCATCGCGCAAGCACCACCACAAAGTAGTAATAATGATGGCACCGACAACACCGATTGCCGCTCCTCTACTTTGCGTGCCAACCAGAGCAATGATTATCAAAACCGATGATAGAATTGATAATGCGCGCCACCAATTTTTATATAGAAATGATGCGACAAGCGACATCGCTAAAATCGGCGCTAAAAATAAACTCAAATAATTTGGTGATGCGTAAGTTTCTAGACCATACCAGCCAAGCCACCTACCATCACTTGCCAAATTCCACCCCCAAAAACCGGCAAGGCTGATAGTGGCGATAATAGCGCCTATTGATATCAGCGCTTTTGGCACCACTGCTTTAGCTATCTTATATTCATTGAAAATGATAATAAAGACTAGCGCTCCATCAAAAAATAACGCCTTCCACTGACCTAGCCCCGACACAAAGTCCGGATTGATTAGCGCACTGATAAGCCCAACAACAAGCCACGCCCACAAAACCCACGGCAACCGCCAGTTAATGTTACCCTTCGACTTGGCAGTAACCTCGCTCAGGGTATATTTATTGTCTGAGCACACCTGCTTACCTTTTTGCCAGCGATATACCAGCCATGCGATAAAACATAAGTAGATGATAATTTCCAGCACTGTTGTTGGCACGCCAAAAACCGAGAGCCTGATGAGGTACAAGGGCATCGAACAAATAATGATTGATAAAAGTATTGTTGGCATGATAGTTGTTAATGTCTAATTTCTAATAAACTTATATTTTTAGTTATTGTTCGAAACTGTATTCGGTTGAGAACTATTTACATCTTGATGCTATCTTGATGGTTTATAGTTCTCGGTTTACCTCGAACAATATATCTGATTTCTTCTTACTTTCTACCTTTCACGCTTCAAGCGTGACCACGCTCTGCGGTGGCTACTTTATACTTTCTACTATTAAAAATTATTTCTTGCGTCACCACGAGCAATCCCGCAAATACCCAAATATAGATAATATAGATGGTCGAAAAAGTAAAATACTGCGCCAAAATTCCAATGAATCCAAGTGTTAAGCCCGCGAGAGTTGCTCGTAGAAAATCATCACTAGCCACTTTCCATGCCTTGAAACTACGCCAGAGAACTATAATGATTAATAAAATTAACAACACAAAGCCGATAAGTCCTGTTTCCGCCAACGTTTCCATATATTGATTATTGACAATCGGTCTATAACCTTCGATATATGATTCGTATTTATCTTCCAACTCCAACATTCCGTAGCCACCCAATCCGATTCCTAATACAGGGTTTAGTTGCCATGCTTCATAGGCGCGCTCATTGGCTGTCGAGCGCGATACCACCGACTCGCTTTCCAGTTTCTCCACCGTCAAGTGACTGGTGATTTCCTCGGTGGCTCTTGAATCAGATAGCATAAAAAAACTCGAGACCAAAACCAGGCTAAGACCTAAAGTCGATGCAATTATTATAAAATTATCTCGGCGGAAAAATCTCTTTCTTTGCCAGACGATCAAGAGTAACGCCCCGACTCCCAAACCAAGATATGCACCTCGAGATATTGTCAGGACGATACAAACAAGTAGCCCCAGGCTAACAATAAATGCGATGTTTTTTGATATCTTGCCCACACCCCCATAGAGAAAAACACAGACCGATAAGAAAAATGGCACAAGCAAGTAATTACCAAAATACAGTGGCTCGGCAAGAGTCGCATGAATTCTGGTAATGCCAAATGTACTTTTGTCATATCCCTCTTTGATACCGGTAATTTCATATGGCAATCCGGCCATATCGCCGGCAAGCTGATAAAGACTAAAAACACCCAATACAGCCGACGCGACAATGGTAACAACTACCACCTCTTTCAAATCATCCTTTGTTTGAATAAATTGGATAACAAGCCAAAAACCAAGTAGCGCCACCAGCCAAAAAAGGATTATCAACACTGTTCTTTCGGGGTCGATACTTACCGAAAGCGACCACAATCCGACCAACCAGAATAACGATGCAATCCACACCGGTGTCGGCAAAGACAATTTAGTTCTCTTGGTCACAAAAAGCAAAACCCAAGCAATAAATACTGCTAAAATTACACCATGGATCGGCTTAATAGTGATAGCGCCGATATCAAGCGTCGGGATTCTTTCCAGTGGCAGAGCAATCATTATCCAAATAGGTCCCAGCGCTGGTTTTAAATAAGTCGCTAGCGCTAAAAGTCCCACCGCAAAACCCGCCAGCAAAATTGCTATTCCCACTATATCTAAATAGCGAATAGCCACCGCCGACAAAAAAGCCGCCAAAAACAAACAAACCGCCAATATTATTTTTCGATTATCTTTTTTAACCATTTCTCACCTTCTTCTACATTACGGCGAATATCAAAGTGTTGCAATGCATATTCCCTGCCAACTTTCCCAAATCTATCAGCCAATTTTTTATTTTTGATAATCGCCAACATTGCTTTAGCCAGTTCCTGCGGCTCGCCCTCCGGAACCAAAAATCCCACTTTTCCATCGGTGACATACTCGGGGATAGCACCACTTTGGGTTGATACCACCGGAGTAGCGCAACTCATCGCCTGCAAATTGACAGTTCCGATTTGTTCCTCCCACTTGGGAGTTGTTTTTGAAGGGTAAATACTCAAAGTAGCCTTGCGAAAATATGGCGGCAATTCCTGTTGCGGTTTTACGCCAAGATATTCAATTTTACTGCGATTATCGCCACACGACGTATAAGCGTTGATATCTTTTTCCATTGGCCCCGACCCAATAAATACCAAATTAGCGGGAATAATCGCTGTCACCATTTTAAATGCTTCGAGGATATCGGTGATGCCTTTTTCTTCAACCAATCGCCCGACATAAAGAATTGTCGGCCGGTTCCATTTTGGCTCTTTGCCGTTTTTCTTATTTGTAAATAGATTAGTATCAACACCCCAAACGCCCCACATAAACGGCACAATTTTCTTGCCACTGATGCCCACTTCATGCAAATTATGCATCGCCCCTTTGTTGAGTGTAAAAATCAAATCCGATTTTTTAGCGTACGATCTTAATATCTGCTTGACAGCCGGCGCGGCAAAACCGAAACGTGACGAAGCCGGTCTATTTTCGAGCATTGGAAAAATAAATTTAGCACCGATTTGCCGCGCCGCTTTCTGCGCCACCAACGAAAAACGAAGGGCTTTCCTTGATGCATAAGGCTCGGCACCTTGGATAATATCGGGTTTAGCATCAACTAATTTTCGATATAAGTCACCAGCTGATTTAAATTGCACAGCCTCTACGCTACCCTTGAAATCTAACTCTGTCATATCGCCATAAGGCGCTTCGTGGTAGAAATGGATAACGCTAAAATTACTAAAATATCGAAGCGGATCATGAATATCGCGCCGAATCGCTTGCGTTACAATCGCCAAGATGGGTTTAGATGTGGACATATGAATAAGTAACAAATTATTCTAATTATTCTAATTGCACTAATTATTCTAAGGAATCACCAAAGGCAAAAAATCCTAAATTGATACTAATCAATATTTAATTATTTTTTTGGGATTTGATTTTTATTGGGATTTCATTAGAGTAATTAGAATAATTAGATTATTAGAGTAATTTTCTATCCTTTCAAGACTTCTTCATAAACCTCAACTGTTTTTTGGGCGGTTTTTTTCCAACTGAATTCCTTGGCACGGTTCAATGCTTTCTGCGAATATCTTTGCCTCTCATCCTCATTACGCAAAAACCGAACCAGCGCCTTGACCCAACTTTCCTTATCGTTAGGGTTTAAAAGGATACCAGCATCTGCAACCACTTCGGGAATACTCGATGTATCGCTAGCCACTACCGGCGTGCCGCAACTCATAGCCTCCAGCGGTGGCAATCCAAAGCCTTCGTAGATGCTCGGGAAAGCATAAACCGATGCGCCGTTGTAAAGATATGGCGCTTCTTCGTCTTTGATGTAACCGGTAAAAATAACATATTTTTCGAGTCCCAAATGACGCACGAGTTCGAACAGATTTTCGTAATGCCAGCCCTTCTTGCCGGTAATTACTAATTTCACATCGGGCATTAGTTTGTGAACTCTATCAAAAACCCTTATTAGAAAATCGAGATTTTTTCGTGGGTTAAGAGTACCGATGTGGAGAATGTAGCGACTGTCGATATAATATTTATCGAGAACTTTGGCAATGGCTTTTTTGTCTTTGATTTGTTTAAATTGATTGCCGGCGGCTTCGGGAATAACCACCATTTTTTCTTCTTTGATTTTTAAATATCGAACTAAATCCTTTTTTGTATGTTCGGAAACGCAGATAATTTTATCGGCGAAACGGTATGAAAATGGCATCCAGCGCGCAAAATATTGGCGTGAATAATAAGGAATATCGGCGCCAAAAAGGACAGCAATAACATCGTGAACCGTCACCACCACTTTGCCATTGAATCGTACTGGCGCCGAAAAGGCGGGTTGATGGAGCAGTTCGACTTTCGATTCCTGCGCCAAGCGCGGCAAGCTCACCTGATCCCACCACCACCTCTGCGGAGCAGAAAAATCAATATCGACTTTTGGTTTGAAAATAGAATATTTATTGTTTTTATCAACTTTTTTCAGTTCGCTGACAAGGTTGGACACATAAAAACCGAACCCCGTTTTCTGCCCCAGCGTCGTTTGTATGTCGATTCCTATTTTAGCCATACCTATAAAATTATTCTAATTATTCTAATTAACCTAATTATTCTAAGGAAGCCCCAAACGTCAGAAATTCCCAAAAGAATACGAATCAATTTGTAATTATTTGGGATTTGACTTATTTCATTTGGGATTTCATTAGACTAATTAGAATAATTAGATTAATTAGAGCAATTTGCTTTTTTAATTGTTTATATTCATCTTAACTGCTACTCTAGATTATTCTACCTAAATAAGGCAGAACTCACAATAAAAACAAGAAAATATAATGTGCGCCAGCACTCCTTAGTTATTAATTATGAGTTATGAGTT
>CAZPNA010000023.1:0-7761 GCA_964588135.1 uncultured Candidatus Saccharibacteria bacterium
AGTGAAGCGGCCGAAGTGTTTACGGAAATTAGTGAAGTGGAAGAAGAACACGAAAAAAGATATCTCAAATTAAAAGAAAATATCGATTCCGGCAAGGTTTTTAAGCGTGATGGCGAGGTAAAGTGGAAATGTCGCAATTGCGGATATATCCACACGGGGAAAGAAGCGCCTGATAAATGCCCTGCTTGCGCACATCCCCAAGCGTTTTATGAGTTACTTTGCGAACCATACTAAATTCTAATTGGAAGATACTGTCACCGTGAGCGTGCTATTAAACTCATCATTTTTGGTTTGAAGCTCTGTTTTGTTTTCTAACTCCCCTTCAAAAATAACTTTTTCTTGAGACCCACTTTTTTGGTTGATTATTATATAAAGCGGTTGGTTGTCTACTGAAAACGTATCATCGATAATCCGTTCGCCATCAACTCTCCAGAGCCTAATATCACGAACAACAAAATTTCCAAGATCAACTTCACCCTTTTTTGTTGTAATTTTACTCGATAACATAATATGGTCAAAAACTGACGGGTCGGAAAATTCAAGTTTGACCTTGAAGCTGTTACCTATCTCCTTATCTTTTATTTCTGGCGATGCAAATTCGGTTGACTTGACATTGTCATTTTTATTATCAAAAAAATAGGTACGTCCAAAAAACACAGCAAGGATAATAACGATTATTACAAGTATAATTTCCAGGATATTTCTTTTTAGACCCATAATAGTATTCTAGCCAAAAGATACAAAGATAAATACAATTATTTATTTGAGACCGCTGAAAAAACGTTTTAACATTGTCATTGCGAGGTACTCCGACCTGCCCGTCCGTAGCCCCAGTGGGGCGAATGTGGGAGCAATCTCATATCTGATAATGACGAGATTTCTCCTCGACATACTCGTCGAAATGACAAATATGATGAGTTTTTAGAGCGGTCTCATTTATTTAGTTCTTGGTCGATGATCTCTTCAAGGTCGGTGAAATTACTAATATTTGCTTTCTTATTATTGATATAGAAGCTCGGTGTGCCATTTACGCCAATATCAATCCCGTCCTGTCTATCTTTTTTCACCATGGCACTGTATTTACCCGATTCCAGTTCTTGCTTGAATTTATCAACATCCAAATTTAATTTTTCTGCGAACTCAACAAAACTATCTTCGGACAAGCTGTCTTGATTGTCATATATCATATAATGCATTTCCCAGAATTTACCCTGTGCCCCAGCTGCCTCGGCCGCTTCGGCCGCCATTTGAGCATATTCGTGATAATCTAGCGCGAAATGTCGAAATACAATTTTTATTTTTTCGCCATATTTTTCTGATAGAATCTTTACTTCGCTAGACGCTAATTGGCAGTATGGGCACTGAAAATCGGAAAATTCAACGATTGTTACAGTTGCGTTTTCTCCGCCCTTGAAATTGCGCGCATCACCAACTAGTTTCTCTTGATCAACTTCTGTCTTGGATAGTCCGGTAGTGTTGGTTCCGACATCAGTCGTGCCGTCAACCGATGTTTGTGGCGAAGCTTCGCCTCTTGAAAAGAACATTATCGCGCCAACTATTACGACTACAATAATTATTATTGAAAAAAAACCTCGCATTATGCCTCCAGTTCCCTGGTGATTATTTGTTTAATTATTTTGATTGTCGATAACAACTTGTTTTGTTTGTTGTGAACCCTGTAGTCGCATTGCTTACTTTTTTCGTATTCCTCATCAGCGATTTTGAGTCGCTGATTAATAACACTATCATCCATTCCTCTAGCTAGCAAGCGTTTTTTTAATTCCTCGCGCGTTGCATAAATAAATATTGTAACAACTTTGTCGGGAAAAATCTTTTTTAAATTCATAGCACCATTGATATCGATTTCCATAAGAGGGTTCTTTTTCCCATTAAAAATTTTAACAATTGGAGATTTTAGGGTGCCATACAAGTTGCCGTTATATCGGTTATGCTCAAGTATTTCGCCACTGTCCACGAGGTCCATAAATTCTTTTTCTGATAATAATTTATGGCGACTGCTAGATTTGTCATCGTCTCGCCGCGGGCGTGTTGTTGCAGTTTTTGACCAAACTAAATTAAGTTTATTGTCGGCTGCAAGCGCGCTTGTGATACTCCCCTTGCCCGCGCCCGAAGGACCAAGAATAATAAATATCTTATTCATTTGAGTTATTTTCTGAGTGGGTGTAATCACGAATCGAAGAATTACCGTTGATTTTCTTTGCTATCGATTCTATATCATACGGAATCGGTGCACAAATGTCAATTCGTTTGCCGGTTGCGAGTTCGTTGAAAGTTAATTCTTTAGCGTGTAATAATTGTCTAGATATATTTAAAAATTTTGACAATCGCTTGCTTGGTTTCGTACCATAGTCAACATCGCCTAAAATTGGCGCACCTAGCATCTTAGCATGCAATCGAATTTGGTGAGTCTTGCCTGTCTCAATTTTAAAATCGATAATACTTACAACGTTATTATCGATATCGCCAGTTTTGGTTAATTTATAATTACTTATGGCTTCAACCGAACTGTCACCTGCAAAATCTATTAGACTTGTTGTTCGTTTTGTCCTTCTTTTTATGTCTCTAGAAATTTTCGAAACCACTCTCCCCTGCTCCTTGTCCGGTTTGCCAAAAACAACTGCGATATAAATTTTACCCACCTCACGGTCGTGAAATTGCTTTTGAAGTTTTAACAATGCCTCTGGATTTTTAGCCAGTAATAATGCTCCGCTAGTATCACGGTCAAGGCGGTGTACTATGCCTTCTCTGCCTTTATGTTGCCAGCCAGTTTTTGCAACTCCAGGTCTTGCAAACCACCAACTGGCAATGGTGTCTGATGTATCTTTTTCGTTAAGCGCGTGTGTCAACACCCCAGCCGGTTTATTGATAACCGAGCAGTAATCATCACTGTATAATATTTCTATCAGATCTTTATACATTTTTTCTCGCAAGAAAGTTAAATTCCAAAAAATACTTATCTAGCGATTTTGCGTCATTCTTATTTATACTATTCTCAGATATCAGATCACAAAACAGTCCACGACTGTGGAACAGCTCATTAAGTTTAGCTGGCGAGCCTTCATGTGCTTTTATGGATAAATCGAATTGTTGCATAGTTCTAATTATCGCATTATCCATTCTGTGTTTATCGCCCATTTCCTGTGCGCGGATAGCTCGTGCAACGTCAGCGCCAATGTTTGCCATTTGTTCGGCAAATGATAGCTTCTTCCATCTTTCGAGACTGATAAATGTTTTAGATCTTTTACTCTTCATTTCGACTTTCTATTTCCAAAGGGCTTTCGGTTTCTTCGATTGCTTTTTGGCTTTTAATTTTGTCAACCACTGTTGTTAACTTCCTGTCGCGTGTTGTAGATACTGCCTGAAACTGCTTGCTCGCCGAGTCGATTCTAATTCCTAGCTTATCAATTTCTTCCGAGTATTTTTTGTATTCCGAATCGAACTTGTGGATAAGCCCGATAATGTTTTGTAGATTTTCTTGATATTGAAAATTGGTATGAGCCTGTTTTATCATCCGGAGGATTGCTGTAAAGCTAAATGGGCCGGCAAGAATCACTTTTTTATTCATTGCATCTTCCCAAAGGCTGTTAAATTTTTCGTAGATAAAACTGAATATCATCTCGTTGGGGATAAATAATATTACAAAATCGACAGTTCTTTCTTGTGGGTTGATATACTCTCGTGAAGTAACTTGTTTAATTTTCGCTTTTACGTCTTGTTGGAATTGTTTCAAGTATTGTGCTTGTTCTTCCCTACCCTCGCATTCAACATATTTAACAAGTGAGCGATATGGGAATTTTGCATCAATATTTATTTTGGTTTTATCCGGCAAATAGATTGTAAAATCGGGTCTGGTATCAACGGTATCTTGAGTTTGGTTAACGCTATAGTCTTGTCCAATAACAAATCCAGCCATTTTTAATAGGTTCTCTGCGACCTGCTCGCCAAATTGACCACGCAATTGATTGTTGGAAAGAAGGTTTTTTAACTGGTCGGTGCTTCCTTTTAACTCACTAGTGATTTGTTTGTAACTTTCAAGCTCGTTTTTAAGTGCGGAAAAAGATCTGACTCTGTCTTGATCGCTTTGGCTCAAGCGTTCTTCGTTACGTTGCAAGTCTCTGCGGATTTCAGTCACCAACTCGGCAATAGCTGACTTTTTGCCCTCGAGGTCGGTTTTAATATCGGTCTTTTGTTCGGACAAATCACGCTTTGCAAGAGATAGTAAATATTCGCTATTTTTATTCAATGCTTCTTCGGATATCTTAGCTATAACATGTTCATCAATACCCGATTTTTTCTGGCGCACTATAATTGCCACCAGCGCGCCGGCGAGTAATCCAACTAAACCGATAAGAATAAATATTATTGGGGTCATCGTTACCTTATAGTAACAGATAATCACTGTAAAAAAAACCGGGTCGTGCGTGTGAGGAACGCACGACCCGTGGAGGGATATGAGAGCGGTGTCAATGCGCTCCCACATCTGTTTCTGATAATACAACAAAACATTGTAATATCACAATAGTTTTTCTAAAAAAACGGCTCGTGCCGGTTAACCGGCACGAGCCGCAGGGGCTAGAGGCGAGATGGTGGTTCGTTGTTGAAGAAGCGAACCGCATCTTCGGGAGTTATAATACAGGTAGGCGGAAAACCACACAGGTCGAGAATGAAGTCTGTGACCGTTATCATCTTCTCGCCGCGCAGACCAAGATACTTGCAGATAGACAGTATTGATCGCCAGGAAATCGGGAAAATTTCCACGGGTAGATAACGCTCGATCTGACCTGCCGCGTGAAACATAATCTGGCTTTCGGTATGAAAACTGCAAGCAGTTCTATCGGTCGCGAACACTGGGTTGCCAAAACGGCTGACTGCAATACGCGTAACCGAATGACCGTGGCAGATCGGACATGGAGTTATTGAATCACGCGACTGTTGCCCTTGCGCAACCCGCAGTTGCAGCCTTCTCCGCAGTGAATCGTTCGGTCTCTCCATCGATACTGCGACCAGCCAGGGTTCCTGAAGCATCACAACTTCAACACATCTACCGGCGCGTTTCCCTGACTTGAAGTGCATCGGTACAGTATCGCCTAGGGTGATACTCGGAAAGGGACTAGTAGCAGTTGTCAACGAGCATCAGCTCCTTTCGTTGTCATCTCTGTTTGGCTGATATCGTTACACTGTACCTGTTATTTACTCGTTTGTCAAGACGGTGGTCTTATTTTTCTTATGTCCATCCTTCTCGACAACAATTGTGCAACTTGTCAGCACTGCGGCAAGAGCACCGACCGCAGCTAATACTGGCGCGATAGCAACTCCAACAACACCCATTGTCATTGTAAAGCTTGCAACTTCTTTACTGTCTGGATTTATGATGGTAATCTTATGCGCATTACCTTCTTTTATAATCTGCTTGACTTTAGCCACTATCTCTTCGCCTTTGACTTTATATTGTTCTTTATTCATTTTATCCTTTCATAAATATCGTAGCAGAACACGATTAGTACAAAAAGCATCACGACAATCAAGATCTGAAACAAAAAATATTTTAATACCCATTAATTAGTTTACTTATCCATCCAAATAAACTAAATGTCTTTGTCTGACAGTCAAGAGCATCTAGTAGCGAAGTATTTTGTTGCTCCAGAGTAGTTATTTGTGTTTCGAGATTTGTTTCATCGGCGCTGTTGCTTAGTTGCTCTTTTATTTGATTTAACTCTTGTATTCGTAGTTGATTGCGTTGCCAAACCTGCTTAGCGAGTAATAATTGATCATAGTCTGGTCCGATAAAAAAAGTTGTAAAATTGCTTCGTTGTTGAGATTTATCGAGAGCTTCAAGGGCTGTGTCATTGTCTTTAACTTGTAAATCTGCAATTCCAAGTAATTGTTCCGCGATAGACCCTTGGTTGACCGAGAGAGAATTTGCAAGATTAACCATATTATTTATTGACGCCGAGAACTGGTTGGCGAGCTGGCTGCATACCGTTGATTGTGTTTGATATTGCATCAGGTATCTATTCTGGTTGCTCTCCATGGCTTGTGTATTCACGTTTCCTGTTGTCGTGCCACCTTCTGCCGAGGTTTCAGTGTCGCCTTGACCACTTGAGTTATTAGAGTTGTCTGATTGCTGGGAAGCGCTATTTGTAGCTCCTACCCCAAGTGTTGAATTATTACCACTAGATGAATTACCACTATTGTTGTTGCTTTGAGCAACACCAATATTGTCATTGCCACAAGTATCGCATTGTGTTGCGTAAACCCTATTAATATTAATATAACCGGCGACTAATACCGCCAGGGCTACTGCAAAAGTCGCATATTTTTTAATTGTGTTCATTCCTCTCCTTATTATTTTATTTAATTATATCACAAACATGATTGATAAAATAAGTATTGTCATTTCGAGGTGTAATCACGACCAGCCTCGACTAGCACGAGTCTAGGCGGGGAAACATCATACCTGATAGCAACGGGATTTCTCCTCGAAATACTTGTCGAAATGACTGACTAATGTATTTTTCAGCGGTCACTTATCTGTGATAGTTACCGAATTTATCTTGTCGCCAACGCTGATTTTCTCGACAACTTCCATTCCTTTTGTAACCTGCCCGAATAAGTTATACTGTTTTGGCAAACCGTTTGACAAATCATCAAGACAAACGAAAAACTGCGAACCATTAGTGTTGGCGCCGGAATTGGCCATCGCCACTGCGCCCTTTACATATTCTCCCTGCACAGCTTCATCCTCGAACTTGTAACCCGGACCTCCGGTGCCGTTGCCACTAGGGTCGCCGCCTTGAATTACAAATCCAGGCTCGACTCGGTGGAAAGTCAAACCGTTATAAAATCCATTTTGCGCTAAATAAATAAAATTGCTTACGGTCTTTGGTGCCTTGTCGGCATAAAGATCGATCTCGATATCACCCTTGTTTGTACTGATAACCGCCTTCTTGTTTTCTATTTGCTCGTCCGCCAGTACCCCTGGAAATTGATAGTTGCCCACGTTTGCCTCCTGATTAATTTGATTGTTTTGCTCTATTGTATTTTGGTTATTTGAATCGCTTTTACTGCACCCTACGATAGATATCGATAATACAATAATTGATAGTAAAATAAATATTTTTTTCATAATATTTCCTCTTGTCATTCCGATTGAGTGTAATCACGAACAGAGGAATCCCTTAGAGATTTCTCGACATTAGTCTTCGAAATGACAAACCTTTGCTATTCGTTATTACTTATTAACTATTACTTAATTTACGCACCCTTCGCTTTATACGGACAAATATCTTTATAGGCACACCAGCGACATTGATTATATCCCGGAGTCGCTTTAAAATCCTGTTTTTTCAAACCCTCAACCACTTTTACGATTTTATCCGTTGTTTTATTCAATTCCTTGTCGGTAAATATGTGTTCATAGATTATACCCGATTCAATAAAATAGAGGGCGGTTTTCGGTCGTTTGCCGGATATCTTTTCTTCCGCCATCGCATACATCTGCAATTGGGTCGAATCTTTAACTCGTTTTTCAGCTTTCTCGTCCTCAACAACATCGGAGGTTTTAAAATCAATAATTTTCTTATCAATTTTATTAATTACGCAATCAAACCGACCGCGAATTTTAATTTCCCCTATTCTGAATTCAAACGGTTGTTCTACCGACCGAATATCTCTTTGCTCTTTTTCTTCTCGCTCGTAAAAATCAATTAATGCTTGCTGCCCTACTTGTTTTTTTCTTTT
>CAZPNA010000024.1:0-7725 GCA_964588135.1 uncultured Candidatus Saccharibacteria bacterium
CTTCGCTTTTCGAACCATCACCCATAACCGGCGGTTTTTCGGTACTCAAACCTGATTCCTGATTACTGATTCCTTCTGTAGGCACAACTCCCTCCCATTTTTTTAGTTTAGAATTTCATTTTCGACAAAAATAAGGTCTGTAATTCTGGCAACAAAATCACCGATTACCGGCATTGTTTCGAGCCAGAGAAGTCCGTAAAAAATTATCACGAAAAAAACCGTTGCGCCCAAAGCGATTCCAACACCCTGCAAGAGGCCATGGCTAAAACTGTACCACCACGACCGGCGTTGCATAAAATCTTTGTCGAGCTTATCGACAACCTGGGCGAGCTTTTCCGCCGATGATGTTATTTTCTCCGACTCTTCCATATCTCTATTTTACCAGAATTGTAATTATCTTTAATATTTAAACTTAAATACCAGAACCAAAACCGATTAGTTAAAATATTACTTAGTTAAATTCTCGTATTATTCCGTTTGATAGATTTTAAATTTACAGATGTAATTTTGAGGTTTGCGTGCCCCTCGTAACTTTAGTGAAGTGGGGGACTTTGAGGTTTGAGATTGTTTTCTATATCAAAAACTTGGTTTTATTTTTGCTTAAATCGGTAAATTGATGCGCCTCCTCCACTAATTTGTTTGATGTGGTTTCGCCAAAAGCTATCACCTCAAAACGGGCGCCGATAACTTCTTTGACATATCTTACCAAATCAACATAATCGCCATCGCCGGAAACCAAAATAACCACGTCGATTTTAGGACCGATTTTCAGCACATCCATAGCAAGACCAACATCCCAGTCGCCTTTTTTTGACCCTCCGGCAAATGTTTGCAAATCTTTGGCGCGAACCTCAAAACCTTGTTTGCTTAATGCATCAAAAAAATTTTTTTCTTGCTCGACTTCTGCTTTAATAACATACGAAATCGCCCTGACTAATTGGCGTGAACCGACCGCTTCTTTTAAGATATTACCGAAATTAACTTTTCTGTTAAATAAATTGCGCGCCGAGTAATACATATTTTGGACATCTACGAATACTCCGACCCTTTGCGCCGAATGATGCTGTGTTGTCATTTTTGCCTCCATAGTTATTGTACCATACGAATAGATAATTAAGAATTATAAATCAATAATGTAGAATGAAGAATTATCAAATACACACAAGAACTCCCACCACCCCATCAAAGAGTACCTTGATTACCCATCCTCCGACAGGAGGGGATTTTACCTCCCCGTCAAGGATTACCTTGACCGCCCCTCCTTAGTAAGGAGGGGAGTTAAATGCAACTTCTCCCCTTTACAAGGGGAGACAGCTTTGTAAACAAAGCAAGAGGGGTGCTATTATTGACCCATGAAACGAAAAATAATATATTCATTAATCATTATTGATATCATTTGGGCAATAGCGGCAGTTGTTTATGACTATCCGGAGCTGATCGCAAGACCTGTTTATCTCTGGCCAATTCTGGTAGTTTGTCCGCTTTACCCCGCTCTTCTGGCTTATATCTGGTGGATAGTTGATATTGGGAAAAAAATCAACAGCTATCTTTTTGCTCTCGGCGTAATTGGTAGTACCTATTTCGGTATCAGTGCCCTTGTTTTTTATCCGCTCGTTATGCGCGAAGAGGGTTTCAACTGGCTGACATTGGGCGCTATTTTTTGGGTACTTTTTTACGGTGCTCAAGGTGTATATCTTTTTTGGACACAAAAATACCGGCTAGCGATAGTACCGGTTTTTCTGACAGCTATCTACCTTGCCACCAAACTCTATCTCGATTGGCGCTACAACACATTTGGTTATTTTGCCAGTGACAATTGGCAAAGTTCAACAATAAACCTGATGGCAGGATTTCAATTATTCGCACTTGCATCGCTTACAACCTTTGCTCTCTACCGCACCAAAATTGATGATGCGACTCAACAAAACTATTCTGCAAAATAAACCTCGTCACCTTCACGAACTTTTCCCGAGGTTTTAATACCAACTTCTTGACCTTTTTCGCCGACTTCAATCGGGTTATGGTCGAACTGAATTTCATTAACCATCACTTTTTCATCGGTTGTCTTACCTTTGATGTGAATTTCCGTCCCCGGTTTTAGTTCTTTATTCAACTTGATAATCGCCACCGAGATTTTATCGTAGTAGTGGGTGACAGTACCAATTGCTTCCGCCATTTCCATCACCTCCCATCTAAACTGATTTTTGATATAAGTTGATGCTATTCACCAGTTGTTGTCGTCGTACCCGGCAGAGTGCTTGATGATGAACCCGTTGACCCCGAAGTACCAGTTCCGGTTGTTGCTGATGTATTAGGCGATATTGTATCAGTCGTGGATGATGTCGTCTCATCTTCGGTCGTTGTCGTTGTCCCGGTTCCGGTGGTCGATTTTGTCGTGCTGGTGGTATCGGTTTCTTTTTCCTCACTCACCGTTGTTTCGGTAGTTGCTGTTTCCTCGGTACTGCTGGCACTATATAAATAAAACACTATAACAGCGATAATGACTATGACTAGCGCAAGCACTATCCACAACCACGTCGGTACACTTTTAGGTTTTGCCGGCTGCTGCGCAGCTTGATTGGTTGGGGCTGATTCCGAAGGCGTCATTTCTGATGTCGGCGACCCCATTTGGTCGGGTGGTAAGTTAGCTTCTGTTGGCATCGTAGTATCGGACGGCACCCCCGGGACCACCGGAGTCGTTACACCACCCGATGCCGGCATACCGCCAGCAGACGTTGCTGATGATGTAGGTGTTGATGATACAGGTTGCGCTGGTGGTGGCATCCCTACTGGTGGCGTTGACGTACTTGGCGTCGGCGACCCTGATGCTGGTGGGGTTGCTGGTGTACCTGATTGCAAATTATCTTCTGGCATTATTCCTCCTATTTTAGGTATCGCAATTAATAAAATAATTCATTCACGCTTATTATACCACTAAAACTCTTCTGCATTGCGCAAAAGAGTTTTAGTTAGTTTCTAAGCTTTCCAGTCGATAGCTTATTTGCCCCTTGAAAACAAAAACCATAGCAAGGCAATAACAACTACCACTATAAGCACCCACCAATACCATGCCATATGTCCTCCTATTTTTTATTATTAGCTATATTATAGCATAAAAATTAAAACAGCAGATAATTATTCTAATTGTTCTAATTAACCTAATTATTCTAAGGAAGCTCCAATAGCAGAAAATCCTAAAAGAATATTAATTGAATTTGTAATATTTGGGATTTGATTTTATTTGGTATTTCATTAGGTTAATTAGAATAATTAGATTAATTAGAGTAATTCTTTTATCTTTATCATCCTGATCAATATGCAAAAACCGTTCCTAATGCTAGCAGAACAAACTACCAAATGATCAAATATTTCATATTTTAGCAAATTATATTTTTTCTCTTTTTAGTATTTTCTTCGATGGTTTTTTTAGTTGACGCACCACCTAACTTCTCACAGGCGTTGATTACATCGGCATAGAAATTATCCGCCATATCGCGACTGAAATTTTCCTTGACGACTACGCGAAATATATCGAGATTTTGAGCATTGGCGGGCAAACTATAAGCAGGGACTATCCAGCCGCGCTGACGCAATTTGTCAGACAAATCGTAAACATTAAATTTTTGTTTGTCTTTTATTTTTACGGCAACAACCGGAAGCAGTTGGGTGGGGTTTAACGTATCAAAAATGCCACTGTCAACCAGTAATTTGGATAGATATTGGGCGTTGGCAACTACATTTTGCGCTACTCGAGTGTAGCCCTCGCGACCAAGACGCAGAAAATTGTAATATTGGGCGATAACCATAGCGCTGTTGCATGAAAAATTTAAGGT
Source organism: uncultured Candidatus Saccharibacteria bacterium (assembly GCA_964588135.1). Lineage (GTDB taxonomy): Bacteria > Patescibacteriota > UBA1384 > UBA1384 > UBA1384 > CAZPNA01. The sequence continues at coordinate 3,834 of CAZPNA010000024.1, forward strand.
GTAGGTGGGCATTTCGCCACCGAGATAGTTGACGGTGAAGACAATATCATCGGGCACAACAGATTTATCGCGGTAAATCAGCCAACCTAGACCAGGGTAAACAAGGCCGTATTTGTGACCGGAAACGTTAATCGATTTTACCTGTTCAAGCCGGAAATCCCATTCAATATCGGGGTAAACAAAGGGGGCAATAAAGCCGCCGCTTGCTCCATCAACATGAATGGGAATATCCCAGCCCTTCTTCTGTTTCACACCAAGTAGATAGTCATTTATTTTCTTGATTGCGTCGTATTGACCGGTAAAAGTAGTTCCAAGAATTGCGCCGACACAAATAGTATTTTCATCGATGCGACGAGCAACTTCTTTTTCGCTGATAGTATATCGCCCGATTTCCATAGGAATAATTCTCGCCTCAACGTCAAAATATTTAGCAAATTTGTCCCAACAAACATGAACATCAGCACCAAAAACGATATTTGGCTTATCAAATTTTTTACCCGCCTTTTTCTGTCGATTGATCCAACTCCATTTATGAGCAAGAAGAGCAAGCATTATTGCTTCCGATGAGCCGATAGTTGCCGTCCCGACAGGTTTGGCGTCGCGTGGCGCGTTAAAAAGTCGTGCCAGCATATTGACACAGCGTTTATGAATAACCTCGGTTTGCGGATATTCATCGTGGTCGATGAAGTTTTTATTGATGTTTTCCGCAATCAGTTTATCGGCTTCCGGCTCCATCCATGTTGTCACAAAACTAGCAAGATTAAGTGAAGTATTACCGTCTAGATTAAGCTCATCATGAACCAGTTGGTAAGCGGCGTTTGACGGCATACTTTTTTCCGGCATTTCATACTTGGGAATCTTTTCGCGAAAATATCGGTCTGAATAAGTACTAGAATGTCCTTTTTCCGACTCGCCAAGATCGTCGTAACTTTGGTGTTGTGACAACATCTCTCTCCCCTAAATTTTATTTATATCTTTGATAATCGAGCTGTTCGTAAACCATTTCCTGTTCGTATTTAATATAGTGGATAATTCCGGCAAACATCACTATCTGAATAATTATGATAGTAACCAGTAAAATAATAACTGTTATTCCTAGTGCTTTTTTATTCATCTCGCCCCGCCCTTTCTTTTTCGCTCGGCATCCACTTGGGATTTTTAAAGTGGATAATGATAATTGGAGTACCAGCAAGAAGCAGGATACCCAAAATCAAAAACATCGCAAAGAACGCGTAGCCACCGGTTTGTAATTGCGAAGGTGGAACAAACCCCAGAGCGATTGCGGCAGCCGCGCCCAAAATGCCAACACCGCCTATCAGCCAGATACCAAATTTACCCCACGGTACTTTATAAGCGCGGTGGACGTAGGCGCGGCTGTAACGCAGTTTGATAGCAGCGGCAAACATCAAAATGTACATAAGCAGATATAGTTGGGCAGTAAGAGCGGTGAGAATCCAAAAAGAGCTGGAGACAGAAGGCATCAACAGAAAAACCAATGAAACAATGGTGACAATCGAACCCTGGACTAGAAGGATATTTGTCGGTACTCCATTTTTATTTTTATGCTGAAAAAACTTCGGCAAATTGCCATCATCAGCTGTTGCCAGAAGTCCTTTACTCGGACCGGCAATCCACGTACTAACTTGAGTTATCATCCCAGGCGCGGCAAGAAGAGCGATAACTGGAACCATCCAACTCATACTGAATTTGTCAAAAACAGTAGTGAAGGTTTGCATAATACCAGCGGTGAGACTGATATGGTCGGCGGGAATAATGGCGGCGACAGCCAGCGAACCGAGAGTAAATATGGTTATAATGACGCGCGCTGAAATGAAAATCGCTTTGGGGTAATCTTTTTGGGGATTTTTAACGTCTTGAGCATGAGCGCCGGACACTTCCATACCGGCAAAAAAGAGGAATATTCCGGAGAGAAAAACAACGTTGCTGATATTACTGAAATCAGGAATAAGCGATTGCCAGTTAAAGCTGATTTGGGTGGGAAATCCCATAAAATACCACGTTATGACTGAAGTGATAACAACAACGCCAGGGATCAATATTCCGCAAATAGTACCGATTGTTGTCAGGGTTGATGACGCTTTCATTCCTTTAAAATTAAAAAGTGTCGCTCCCCAATAAACAATAAGGATGACGATAATGGTGTACCAAGCATTATTAGCAAGTTCGGGGTAGATAAGGTAGGCGAGAACCGCCGCTGTTGCCGAAAGCGCTGTGGGATAAAATACAAGATTTTGCACCCATTGCAACCAAACAGCCATAAAACCCCAACGTTCGCCGAAAGCTTCTTTAACCCAAACATAAACACCACCTTTGCGCGGCCAACCGGTCGCCAATTCAGCCGAAATCAGCGAACTGGGAACTAGGAAGATAAGAACTGCAACCAGTAGATAAAATATGATGGATGTTCCATATTCCGCCATCATCGGCAATCCACGCAAAGAACAGATCAATGAAATATTGATCATAACCAACGACACAACGGTCAAAACCTTATTCCTACTCATACCCTCCTTGATCATTTTTATTATACCACACGAGTAGTATAAAATAGAAGGTAGAAAGTAGAAGGTTGGATTCAGGTCAGTTTGTCATCCTGAGAAGTCCTATCAATTATTGATAATAACAAAAAGGACGACGTGAGGATCCCTTGTTGTTTTTAGCTGGAAAGAGATCCCTCTGTTCTCCGCCTCACCGGCGGATCAATCGGGATGACATAGTGTGGGATGGGTTTAAGGTATCAACCCGAAAGGTCCCTTTAGAGAGAATGACATTTTTTGCGTTTTTTAAGGATAAATAATTATTTATTCACATGCTCTGATAGTTTCTTCGAATGCCTTGTCAAGACCGCCACGGCCGAAACCTAACTGCCGGCGAGCTTGGGAAGCATCAAAAAAAGTATTGCTGGTTTGTAGATCGACAAATTTAGCCATATTAAGCCCTCCTTCGCGCCCTTGCAAAAGGTGATTTATTTGTACAAAAAACATTCCCAATTTTGCCACCCAATTTGGAATAATAATAATTTTTTTATTTGTATCCATCGCTTTCATTAAACGCCCCAGCCACGTTGTCCACATCATATTTTCATCGCCGATGGTGTAGTGCTTACCACCCTCCCCCCTCTCGATAGCGCCAGCAATGGCTTCGGCGACGTGTTCAACCGCAATCATATTTGTTCCGCCGTGGGTAAAGTAGATAGTTGATGCGTCTTGAAGATATTTGATAAGCGGACACCACAGTGGTTTTCTGCCCGGCATCGAACCGAAAATATACGGCAATTCTAAAACCATAACATCGACATCCTTGCCACCGGCTTCAATGCAATACTGTGCCTGAACTTTTCTTGATTTGATGTAAGGATGATAGCGCGCGAGGTGTAATTCGTGGCGTGTTCGCTCGAAATATAAAAAATAAGAGCTTAATATCACTGCTTTTTTTGCGCCGGCGCGACGACTTAACTTCACAAAACGCTCTGCCGCCAACACATTTGCATTGTAGAAAAATTTATACGCCGGTTTTTTAGGGACAACGCGGTCGTCGGCGCCGGCGGCAAAAACCACAGCGTAGTTGCCGCGAACAAGGCTAATAATATCCTCATCGGATAATTTTGATAAATTAGCCAGTTTGATTTTTACTTCGGGCGGAAAAAGGTCGTTAGCGGGCATCGGGGGCAAACTCAAAACCGTCACTCTGTAACCTCTTTTGAGAAATTCCTTGACAGCGTGGTAACCGATAAACCCCGTTCCCCCGACAATTAGCACCGTTTTCTTTTCCATAACTTCATTATAGCATTCCCGTCAAAGAGAACTTGGGTTATGCTTGTCATCCTGAGAAGTCCTATCAATTATTGATAATAACAAAAAGGACGACGTGA
>CAZPNA010000025.1:0-7654 GCA_964588135.1 uncultured Candidatus Saccharibacteria bacterium
AAAAAACCAAAAATAATTTAATTTGAATTCTTTTTTAGGATTTTCTGTCATTGGTGATTCCTTAGGATAATTAGTGTAATTTGAACAATTAGAATAATTTATGGACTATTTATATCGTCCCCAACAAAATGGAATGAAAAAGATACAACCGGTAAAGCGGTTGGCTTATCATAATCGCATCAACCCACGCTCGCCGGGCAAAATGAAACTTGCTTGGCAAATGCCACAGTTTGAAATCCCTTGGCGGTCGATTAGTATAATCTGCGCCTCGCTGGCCTTTGTTGGTTGTCTGTGGTTTGGCGGCAATATGGTCAGAAATTGGATATCAGCCAGGCGCAGTGCCAGCGAGGCGCAGACACTTGCGCAAGCGCAGGCCAACGAGGCATCAATAAAAGAAAACCTAAAAAGTCAGATATCGAATGCGCAAGATGCAATAAAAATCGGGCAAGAAAGGCAAAAAGAAGGCAAGGTTGATGAGGCAATAGTCGCTTACAACATCGCCCTTGAATTCGAACCCAATTGGCGCGATGCCTATTTGTGCCTCGGACAGGCATATTTGATAAATCGCGATTACACTGGAGCGGAAACGGCGCTCTCGCACGCCTTAAGCATCGACCCGATTTATCCTACTACACATAACCTGCTAGCAATACTCTACGAGAAAACCGACCGCGCACAGGCGGCGCAGAGCGAGAACGAAAAAGCCGATAAACTGGCTAACGACATGGGTCTGGAAATCGGCGGATGAATGAATCCCCTCCTTTCGGAGGAGGGGCAGTCACATTGTGACGGGGTGGTGTGAGATTTTTGACGAAAAATGTTCTTTTGTTTTTCAGGTATAATAAAAACAGCAATATTCTGCTGTTTTGTTTTTTAATGTTTGAAAGGAGAGGGTTTGGCAGAAGAAACGCCACAAACAACTCCCGTGCCACAAGGCAAAAAACCAATGAGTACCGGTAAAAAGGCGCTTATTGCCGGTGGCGCCTGCACCGGCTGTTGCCTCATTCCTTTTGTAGTTGGTCTGGTTATCGGCATAGCCACCATTACTTACCTTTGTAATATCTACGTAGAAATTAAAAGCAAAATTGATTGGCTGGATAGACTCGGTATTATCGAGAGCACACTTGACTTAGCGGCAAACGAAAAGGTACAGAACGCATACAATTCTCTACCACTTGCCATCCGCGCCACTACTCCGTTAACTTTGTTTATGCAAATTGCTCACTACAAAAGCATTCTTGATACAACTTGCTGGATCAACTCATCAGGAAGTTCCGGATATGGCACTGGAACAGTGATTTGCCCAGATGGCACACTATCCGTGGTAGCACAAAGTCCAGATTTAATATCAAAACTAAATGCTAATATCGATCTCTATAAGCAAGCAGCAGCCGAAACAAATGTACCGTGGGAAGTGCTGGCCGCTTTGCACTACAGAGAAGCTAATTTCAACTCGGGTCATTCAGCTTTGTCGGGAGAGCCTATTGGGTCATATAACAGTGATAACGGCATGACAACATCATCTTTCTACGACAGCTTGGTTAAAGCTGGAAACCATTTTCGTTCAAAAATCGAGGTTGGTATTAACGAAGGAACACTACCGGCTAACACTGTGCTTTCCCAGGATACTGTCGATCAGGAAGTTCTTGGCAAAGGCTTTTTATGGTACAACGCTGGTAATCATGGTCCGTTCGGAGATAATTATTTAACAAAAGAACACTCTTATGTAATGAATAATTTTAGCCAAGAATATTATCACCTTCCTTTCAACAACGGCGGTGTCCATAACAGTAGCGAAGCGAGAGATGGTGCATATACAGTATTTTCATTGCTCAAAACTGCCACCTTTAATTCCGATGGATCCGTAGCAACTCTTGGTGATTGCATTGTTGGCACAACAAGCGGTTCTGGATATAGCGAAAGTGATACCGTTCCCTTCGCCACTCAACTGCCATTGGATTTAAACAGTACAACCAATCAAAATTACGGAACACCAACTCATGTTGTAGTTCATTACACAGCAGATAATTTATCTGCGAATAATCTGCGAAATTATTTCCAAGGCACTTTAAATGATAGCAATAGTAGTAACAATACTTATGTTCAGTTTTGGATTGGTAAAAATGGTGAAATAGTGCAACTTACCCCCACCACCAAACAAGTTGCGGGAGCCGCAGGGTTTAACTCCACGGGGAACGGCGGCATCAGCGTTTCCATCGAAAACCAGGGGTTGAATCAAAATGATTTACTGGGCAATTTCAACAGCACAACGGCTCAAGTCGATGCCAACGTTAAACTGATAAAATATTTAATGGATACATATAATATTCCAAAGAATAACATTATTGGACACTCGGCAGTAACGCCGGGTAAAATCGACCCAGGAAGTCAATTTATGCAATTAATATTAGATAGGTTGTAAAATGAGTAAAAAACAAAAAATTATTCTGATCGTTTCTGTAATAATTATCATTTTGGGCTTAATAGCTCTTGCGATATTATTTCCACTATCCAAGAAAAAAGCTACCGATGAGGCTCAACAGACTGAAGTTGATGAAACAATATCAACCGATAGCGGAACCCTCCCCGCCAGCACAACCACCGAAACGACAGAAACACCGGATACTGAATTTTTAAAGGATGATCTCGGAGAAAGCAATGTTGATAATTTATTAGACAATGTTCCATATTTCACGGAGGATTTTTCAGTTGAGTATAAAGCTGACAGCCAAAAGTTCATTATCACTCTATACCCGATCATCAATCATGATTGGCAAAAAGATCAATATCTCTCGGATCTGAAAACATTCAAATATGAAGCGCTTGAATGGATATCGCAATTCGGAGTGAATATTTACGATATCAACATCGAATATGTGCCCGAAGAAGCAAAGGATTTATAAATGGCAGACGAGGACAACTACATCCCGGAAGAGGCACCGGAGGAAATTCCGGAACCTACACCCGCTAGAGAACAGCAAGGCGGATTGACTGATGCCAGTCGCGAAGCGATCCGCGGTGGTGTTAGGAATATGAGAAATCCGAAGGCACCTGAAAAGGTGGCTAGCAAACCGGAGGGAGCCAATTCTCAACCACCAGCGGCAAAACCGGTAAACACACCTCCTTCAACATCAGTTGGTGGAAAACTTGGAAAAGGTTATCGCAACTTGCAAACAGCGAAAAACATCAAAGAAAATCCACAAGAGGCGGCAAAAGAAGCTGGAAAGGAATATGTTAAGGATGTAGCAAAAGAACAAGTCAAAAAGCAAATTGAAAAACAGGTCGCCCAAAAAGGGTTCTTAGGAATACTGGGCTTGAGCTGGGAAGTATTTGCGATAATCGCTGTCATACTGATTATAATCGCATTTATATTATTGATTGTAGGGTTTATTGTCGGGTTCTTCTCCGGCGGAAATTTATCCGGATCACCATCCTCATCACCGATTTATTCATCCGATGTATCAGAGCCATATATTTCAACCGATGGGAAATATTTTCCACTAACCATAAGACCTCAAAACAACTTCACAAAAAAGTCATCAAGAGGGTTCGGAGATGCCCGCAGTGGCGGTGCACGCCATCATGCCGGCGTTGACCTGATTGCACCCGCAGGAACTCCGATTCGATCAATTGCTGATGGCACAGTAGTAAATTATTATTATTTCTATTCTGGCACATATTGCATGTTCGTTGATTATGGCGACTTTGTTATCAACTATGGTGAAATCGCGAGAATGGCACCAGGGATATCTGTCGGTAGTCAAGTAGCCGCCGGACAGATAATTGCATATGTCGGACTTTTAGGGTCAGGACAATCAATGCTCCACATGGAAATGTACACATCCGGCACCACCCATAATTCGGCTTGGTGGGACAGCATGCGACCAAGTAACCTGCTTGATCCAACAAATTTTGTCACAGAATTATTAGCGGGGTTTCAATAATGAAAATATCGAAAATAATAATTTATATCGGGTTGTCAGTGTTAGCAGTTCTAGTTATTGCATTCATTGCGTATTCATATATTACGTATAATAAAGCATCAAAAAATACTGAACAGGCGCAGGACGAGCAAGAAACGGAAACGGATACTGCCTCGCCAACAACCGGCGAATTACCAACCGAAGAATCTGCCACCACAGAAACGGCAGAAGTGGTTGCCGATACTCCGGAATACACGGGGGCAAACGATGACGACACCGAAAATATTCAATCGACAGATTATCTTATTGATAAATTGCCAATCACCAACGACCGATTTACAATTTTATATAGCTATAACGACCTTACCTTTTATATTCAGATGAACGCACAAGAAAACACCCCCGCGGCAGAAGAATATCTTAATGAGGTTAAGAGTATTATCGCCGAAAACGAACTCACACTGGACAACATGACTTACGAGATAATTTATAAGACTAACTAACACTCAAAAACGTTTCAAGCGTTGTCATTGCGAGGTAATCCGAAGCAATCTCACACCTTGTCTGTTTGTTACGATAACTTCTCCACGTTGGTCGAAGGATATTTTTTTTATTGATGTATTCTATCTCGCTGGAGGAGTAGGAGGGGGTTGGGTTTGGGGGGAAGGTGGGGTAGGAGCAGGAGGAGTTGGGGTTGGTGGAGTTGGTGGTGTAGATGGTGCAGGTGTCGCGGGCGGTTGTGGAGTGGTAGATGGCTGCGTGGGCACATTCAACGCCGGCTGTGTCGCTTGCACCGCTTGAGGTGCCGGCGCACTACCGGTAGTCCTAACGGTCGCAAGTTTTGATGCGATTGCCCTCGCAACCGTTGCTTCATCAACACCTTTAATTCCAACAACTTGTCGCGCAACTTCGGTCGCCACTTGTTGTTTTGCAACAGGGCTTAACCCACCCCATTGCTGGGCGCTACTGGAATTACTGGCAAACGACCCTACTTGTCGCGCCACCTCTCGAACCTTAACCGTAACCGGCTTCTGTGGTTGGCTGGCGATAGAACCTATTCTATCAACCGATGTCTGGCGAATCAGCCCCTGCGCCGCTTGCTTAACGATAACTTCCTGAACCTGCTGCGGACTCCCTTTTTGTTCAAGAACTCTCGTAACCTGCGGATCCCGCATTCGTTCAAGTGCCGAAGCGACCATAGTGCCATGAGCCATTATCTGAGTAGCTGATGCATCTGGAGTAATCGATATTCCCGCTTTTGTCACATTATTTCGAATGCTTTTTTCTATGTCTATTAATTGTTGTGGATTTAAGGATTGACCACTTCTGACCATAGCAAGACTTTTATTAAGATCATTTTCAATACCTTCAAACTGGTTCGTTTTCAAACTACCTTTCGAAACCTTATCAGAAATCTCTCTAAAATATAGATCTAATTCCGATAAATTCTTTTCATAGTAATTTCTTGCAGTTGCCTCGGTTATGTTTCTCCCACTTGTGGCCGTTATTACAAACCGTTTTATCAACATTTCGGTTGGTTTGCCAAGAGCAACCGTTGTTCCGCCCGCCGCCCTTAGACGCCCCTCTGTATCTACCAACTTGTTGACATCTTCAGGCGCAATCTTCGCCACCTCAACAGCACCCAAAACACTAGACTGTGTTTTTGCACCTGCTCCAGATTTCTTAACACTACCTGTAACTTGTTTAGCAGCGTCTTCAATTAATGCTTGCGCAGCGACATCAACGACTTGAAGCTCCGGAGCAGATACAATTCTTACCGGCATCCCCTCCTCTTCTCCTTCTTCCTCATCCCCATCTTCTACAGCCATACCAACAGCATTTAGAGTGTCGTTGACGATCCGTCTTGTTTCAGATTGAACGTCTTGCTTTATATCACTAGGTAGATCATCAACTTCATTTTCCTCGTCTAGGATTCTCGATATTCTTTCCCCTTCGCTCATAGGCTCGGACACCGGAATAGTCTGTCCAATTTCTGCGCCAGAGGGCACCCCTCCTACCGGCTGTTGAGCATTAGCACCATTTGCTACCTGATACCTACCTCTTAATCTGTCTTCATCTTCTTTGGACAACCCAAATGCACCAACTACAGCTTTGTTATCTATCGCATCAATTTCTTGAGCACCAGCAATAGGCCTACGCAGTTGTTGGTTAGTAACAACTGTCGCGCCAATCCACTTCGACATAGCTTGGTCATCAGGGTTTCCGTACTTACTTAATAATGGATAAGCTTTTAATGGCTTGCTTTTTACTTTTAAGAAATCCTCTATCATTTCCTTAAATACCTGATTTTGATCTTTTTTACTAAAATAACCCCTACCCGCAACAAGACCAGCTTGTTTGTACATTTCATCAATCTGTTTTGCCCTCGCTTCTGGATTTGCGTCAGTCATCGTTTCTCGATCACTTGCAAGATTATCCGCCAAACGAGTCTCTACCGTCGCATTTTTAGAGAATCTTCCAGAATAAGTTGATCCGGCAAGTTTCTGCGCCATTTTTCTTTGTTCGATATTGGCCTTGCGAGCTTCAATTCTTGACCTTGGCGACAAGATAGCCTGACCAATACGATAGCGCAAAGAACCTTTTGCACCACCAAATTCTTGACCTTTACCTCTTTTAATAGCCATTTCTTCGCCAATCATTTTTGCGCCCTTGCTTTCAATTCTTTGCGACGCCTCTCCCCAGCCCCATTTAGCCGCAAACGCTCCGGCACCAGCCCAACCCTTCATGATGTCACCACCCATCATAAATGGAACACGGACGGCAAATATCAATATCGCTATCTGACCGGCTAGGGCAAAAATACTTTCTGTTGTTCCGTAACCTTTTGTTGTCAATACGTTGATAAGCGCAAACATCAACAGACATACGGGCAACATAAATATCCAGTTAAAAGTAAACGTCAGCCACTTCTTAAATATTCCCTGCCCAAAAGGTAGGGCACCAAGAATTATTGCCAGCGGCGCAAAGACGGTTAAAATACCAACTACGCCTGGTTGGATATACATCAGAAATCCTAAAATCAATAATAATACTGCCGCAGCGATAAAAATTAACAATAAAATTATCATTACCGGAACCGCCTCGACGACTAAGCCAACACTTGAAAAGGCAATAGCCGCAGCATCGCCCATACCAAAAGCAGCTAACAGTAGCGAACCGAATAGGGTTGATACCGTCTTTGCCAAGTCTCCAATACCGCTCGATGCCGGGTCAACAATACTGCTTGCAATTTGGTAGCTAAAAACATTTATTGCCTTTATCGCAAATAAACTCAAGTTTGCCCCTATTACAGAACCAATTAGGAGTGGTAACATCCTTTTTACTGCATATACGTTTAGATTGATGTGCAAGATATTGGCAAAAGCGACAATAACTAAGGCGATAACCGCGATAATATTTACGAGGTTTCGAGTCATACCCCACCCATTTGCCACCCATTTGCCAAGAGCATCGCCTCTCGCATTATTCCAATCGGTAATAGTATTTAGTATCGCGTTGCTACTATTAGTTATCCACCCACTTACGGATTCACCTACCATATTAATTAAATTACACAAACCATATTTTACCGGATTTTGAGTCAAAAATTCATCACAAGAATGACTAACCGCTTTCGTATCAGCCTTTTTCTTCGCTTCTTCGATAGCTTTGGTGAGTTCTGCCGGCAAATCTTCCGTGTTTACGCTTGTTAGAGTCGAGGCGAAATTTGC
>CAZPNA010000026.1:0-7412 GCA_964588135.1 uncultured Candidatus Saccharibacteria bacterium
GTGTCATCACCCAACATATGGGCGGCGTAAGCGTGGGCTGCTTCGTGAAATGCCAGAGCAAGAATTAGACCAGCTATTATAACAATAAAAATTAACGGGTTTGTTTGTAGTAATTCGATCATAGTAATAAATCTAAAATGTTAGACGTCAAATGTTAAAACCATATCTTAAAGTGTAAAAGTAAATAAGTTATCGTTCGAAGTGTAATCACTGAGAACTTAAAACGGAAATAGTTCTCACGAGTACGTTCGAACAATATTTTTCCCTAACCTCTAATTCTAACATCTAGCACAGCTGTAAGTCTTGATATTTTTCTACTATCTGCTATCATTTGTTATGTTATCAGGAGAAACATATGAAGGTCAAGCATCTTTCAAAATACGCTGTCGCGCAAAAATGTGAAATCTGCGGCAAAACCGCTACTAGTGGTAATAACAAACCTCACTCTTTGCATAAAACTAAAAGAACAATAAAAGCTAACTTGCAAAAAGTTAACGGTATTCTTATTTGTACTCGTTGTCTGCGTACTCGTAAAAACAAAGGCACTAAGTAGAAAATTATTCTAATTATTCTAATTGCACTAATTATTCTAAAGAATCCCAGAGGTCAAAAAATCCTAAAAGATGCGAATTTAATTTGTATTTATTTTGGTTATTGGGATTTGGGATTTCATTAGATTAATTAGAATAATTAGGTTAATTAGATCAATTTTATTATGTCTTTCAAAATCCTTGTTGATGATTTGGAGGGCCGTCTTGTTTTTCGAAAGCCGGCGGAGGCACCGGCTCGTTTTGTGTATCATCGCTATTATCAGTTTGATCACTGTTATCGGAATCGGTTTTATCACCAATATCATCACTGCCTGATTTGCTCTCCGACTCCTTCATAAAACACTCATGACAGATGACATCTTCCGCATTTTCCGGCTTGAACGGAGATTTTGCTTTTTTACCGCAAATTTTGCAAACAACATCAAATTCGTTAGCGAAGCTATGCTTGACATCTCTTTTTTTTCTACATATCGGACAGCGGGAAGGGATGTTGGTTAGCCCTTTTTTCTCGAAGAACTCTTGCTCTCCGGCGGTCCAAACAAACGCCGCTCCGCATTCTCTGCAAACAATTTCTTTATCTTCCATAATAATATTATCTTAAATATTATCTCAAAGATCAAATCTTCAAGGCAGAGCCTGATCACGCTCTGCGTGACAAAACCACATCTTTTCATCTTAAAACTAATTAATTATCGTCCGAGCTCTATTGAGCGAGAACTACTAACCGCCAACGTATTATCAACCGTAATAGTTCTCTGATTACCTCGAACAGTATAATAATATTGTTCGAACGTAATCGTGAGAACTAATAATCGTCAGATATGAAATAGTGGGTAATAGTTCTCGATGAATATTCGCCTCGTCGTCGGGCATGCATCCTCGAACAGTAAGTATTTTACATAAACGCATTTGGTTTTTACATTTAACATTCGAGTTTTAGATGTCCAAATTGTACATTGTACATTGTACATTGTACATTAATTATATGGCTCATTCATATTTACATATCAATCAAAACGCCAGTCTGCAAGGCGAATTCATCAATCGGCTTAGCGAAGAATACAGCTGGGCGAAAAGGGAAACAATTTTTGATGGTAAATTAGTTACGGTTAAAGAAATCAGAGAATATTTTAAGAGTACATCAAAACGTCCGCTTGATGATAACGATATGCACCTTGTTATTACTGGTGCTGAAAATATCAGCCAAGAAGTTGCTAATACCATGCTCAAAATTTTGGAAGAACCGCCAGGCTATCTTTATATTCATCTTATAACAGCTAACGAAGAGCAGGTGATTGCGACAATCGTTTCTCGCTGTCACCGCGTCAGGTATAATCATCAAAATGTATCATCAATTTCAGGTGATATCACCGCGCCAACTACTGATAGTGATAGTGATTTGCCGAATTGGGATGCCATGTCACAAAGGCAAAAACTTTGTTGGTCGGATGAACTATCAAAAAGCGACGATATTAGCCAAAAACTTATGGCGTGGGCACTTAGCGAAAAGCAAAAAGGAAACATCGATTTTGCTTACAAAATCGAGAAATTAGCGACGAAAATGGCATCAAGTAATATCAATAAAAGATTGTGTCTCGACAATTTCATACTTTCGGATATTTAAACCAGTTGACACGGGGCAAAATACAGCGCTTAATAATAATATGTGGTACCCAATTGTTTTTGTACTTTCCATCTTCCTAATTCTAGTGATCGTTATCCGGCGAGCACTGGTTTTGGGTTTTGATGAAGACGATGTAACTATTGGCGATAATCATCCTTCGGTGAAACCGGTTGATCTGCCGCAAAACCCGGGTGACGCCAAGGATGTCAGAGACAAATGGGCGAAGGCCGAACAATTATACAAAGATAAGAAATTTTTTGCGGCAGAGAAATGGTATAAAGATGTTATCCACAGTGAGCCGGAAAATGATAAAGCTTGGGCGCGGCTCGGCACTATCGCACTTGGTCAAAAACGCTATAAGCCGGCGGTGGAAAACTTGGAAAAATCAGTCGAAATAAACTCTAACGTGCCGAGCCGCCACTATAATTTGGCACTAGCGTATTTTTTAGACGGTAATCAAGATCATGCCCTAGCTAGTATCAACGTAGCACTAAAAACTGACTCCCAAAAAGTCAATTATTTAGAACTCAAACGCAACATTGAAAAAATGCACTAACCATGCTCCGCCACCTACGAGGTGGCACCAAGGTTTTTAAATAACTGGTGTGATAACCAATTTTTAATCAAAAAAACACACCTACACCACTTTATAGATTACGAGGGGCACCCGAAATTGTAATGCCGGTTAAGAATTTTGTTTAATATGGTATTGGTGATATAAATAAGTGGGGGTGGTCTTTGAAAAGTAGGTGCGAAAAGAGAGAGGAAAGGGGAAACCGAGAATGTCAAAAGCCAAAACCAGTCACGATCGTGGCTTGGGATACTATCAGGAATGGGCGATGATTTACTTTATCGAGAAGGCCTTGCGAAGAACCCGGACAAAATGGGGAAAACTTCTGGCTAACGAAATTGCAACAACGAGCCCGACGGGTAGTGTCTATCGAATGATGGTTCTGGTTGAATATTCTGTTTGTGATAAGCTTCACAGGTACCCGATTCGTTTTGAGATCCTCCCCGGACCGAGCCCCAGAGGATTTGATGATGAGCTGGCAGAGTATCGACTTGCCCGTTATCAGAAAGATCGCAAGAGTTGGAGTAAGCTCGATAAAGATAGTCTTGCTCAAAGAGAGGCGAAACGCATAATCGCTGTAATAAAAGAATTCATGGATGCCAAGCCAAACACAATGACAATTCCCGAGTGGCTCCAAATATTGACACTGGTCATATACATCAGAGACCGCTTTTATAAGCGATGGTCTGACAGATTCACTGCCAGAAAAGCTCACGACGAAATAAGAAGGTACGGATATAAGACAATAACAATTGATATGATTCGTCCTGCTTTGAAGATTATCAACAAGCTTCTTCCTAAGCACCGTTGTCCATCGCGGATATAAAAAATCACAATTTCCAGCGCTTCCGATTTGAAGATCGGAAGCGCTGTATTATTGCAAAGTCCAAGCGAGATTTTCTAATTTTAGAGACGCTTTGTGGCTTGAAGCATCTTCGGCGATGACGGGCTGAAAATAACTCTCGATTTGGATTGGTAAAATTTCAAAATTTTGCACCGCATCATCAATATCAACTTTAAGCAAAGCACCTTCGGTTTTACTGCCACTGGGCGCTTGGTCAAAAACCAGGTTGCCAAGACTATAGGCAATTACTTTATTTTCATATATTTCAATCGGTTGGAGAACGTGGGGGTGGGAACCAACAACGAGGTCGGCGCCGGCATCAATATATTTATGAGCGATATCTTTTTGGTAGGGCGATGGTGTGGCATTGTACTCCGCTCCCCAATGGGAGTAGGTGATGACGTAGTCGGCCGTTTCAGAAGCTTTTTTGATGGTATCCATTGCGTCTTCCAAGTTTGCGACACTTACTCCATCAGCTGCCATGTTTGTGCCATAAGTTGATGCAATAAGTGCGATCTGCATACTGCCACATTCGATGGTTTTGGCGCCTGTTGCCAGTTCGACGGTTTTACCTGCGCCGGCATAGGCAATTTTATTATCTGAAAGCGCTTTAGTGGTTTCTTCCAGTCCCGCCAAACCTTGGTCGGTGATGTGATTATTGGCAAGTGACACCGCATCAATCCCACTGGACACAAGTGCTTCCACAGACTCCGGTTTGGCGGCAAAAATCATACTGCCTATTTGGGTTTGCGGTTTTTCGCCTTTCATTGGCGATTCAAGATTAACAATGGCACAATCGGCACTTGTCAGCGGATCTTTAATTTTTTCAAATAGTTTGTCCCAGCCACCAGCCTGAAGTGTTTTTTGCTCCACCCAGCGGGCAAGCATTACATCGCCACCGATAATTATCGCCACCTTTTTCGTTTTTTCGTTGGCGCTAACTGTTGATATTTCGGCTTGGGTTTTGTTATCGAGTGTAGAGTTCGAGGTTTTATCAACCAAAAATAATTTCCAGCAATAGCTTAGCGGAATTAGCGAAAGAATTATTATTACTACAATTGATACCTTAACCCTCATTGACACTATTTTATCAAATGATGACGATTTTATCGAATAATCTTGAAGATATCATCATTTTCTGTTATACTTCCTCTAGAAAGGCACGAAGGTGCCGATATGGTTTGTGTTATTATCAAATGCCGAGATAGCTCAGCGGTAGAGCAGCTGTTTTGTAAACAGCAGGTCGGAGGTCCGAATCCTCTTCTCGGCTCCAAGTAAAATTACTTTCTGCAAAACGAATTACATTCTGTTATTGCAGAAGCGCAATCACTTGGCGCTGCCATAATAATATTTGCTGGGATAGCGAAGCGGTCAAACGCAGTAGACTGTAAATCTATTGGCCTTGTGCCTTCGGGGGTTCGAATCCCTCTCCCAGCACCATCTTTCGTCAAGGCTACGGATGGCAAGCCTTGATAATTGATATGAGAGAAGGTGAAGAACCCCCGAGATGATAGGGTCGGATAATATTGATAGCATGTGTAAATCGAGTGGTACGTAGAAAGTTATCACGTTGGGATAGCGATAGAGACGGCGTTTACGCCTTCGAATCCCTCTCCCAGCACCACGCTTAGCGTGGTGATCCCCAGCTGAGCTGGGGCACCATCGGATACAACCTGCCCATGTAGCTCAGATGGTAGAGCAACTCCATGGTAAGGAGTAGGTCAGCGGTTCAATTCCGCTCATGGGCTCCATGTTTACGCGACATCCATCAGATATTGATCAAACCAAGAAAGGATAGTATGGCTAAGAAAAAGAAAAATGAAGTAGCTCTGGAATGCACAGAGTGTAAAAATCGCAATTACTGGACGCACAAAAAAAATACTCCGACACCGGAAAAAATCGAAGCGTCTAAACATTGCCGATACTGCAACAAACATACATTGCACAGAGAAGTTAAATCCAAAAAGGGTAAATAATATCTTACCTCGTGCCTTGATAGGGGTGTAGCTCAGTTGGTTAGAGCGACGGTCTCCAAAACCGTAGGTCGCGGGTTCGATTCCTGCCACCCCTGCCAAGACACGAGGTATTGATTAACAGATCACCGAAAGGAGTGCGTGCGATGCGGTATCTGCGGAGGGTTGTACTGATGATACTTCGCTATATCATCAGTATCGAGCGTCTCAACAAGGAGGCGGTGGAGGCGTGCCTGAATTTGGGGATGTAGCCAGAGTGTGGCGAGTGCCGCCGATTCCAGGGGGGACGCGGTACGAGAGTGACCACGAACGGGAGAAGCGTCGCCATGGACAAGGGAAAAGGATCGCCGTACCAGAAGCGCTTGAGGCGAGCGCTAGCCGAGACGGCACGACCCGGGCTCCCACAGAATCTCCACACCAACCATTTATCACACCCAATCCGGAAGGCAAAGGAAGGATAATCGACACTTGGGCTTGAGCGCGTTTTTGCGCCCAAGCCCATCTTCATATTTTTTTTATGTCTTTGGAAAATTATGTGATAAAATGTATTTATAAGAAAGGATTTTTGGTGTCGAGGGAAAGGCGCCGAAATATTTAAGGTGTAAGGAGGGGTTTGGAGCAATCGAATCTCGAGAGGTTGCGTGTTCCGCAATCACCACTGTATAAACCGCCCGTTAATAATACAAACGGATCTGTTGGTAGTGGCGTCGGTGACCCGATGGCAACTTCAACGCCTATCAACTCTATCAATAACAATATTGATGATAAATCATATCAAGTGCCACGTACCCCATCACAACCCGAATTTTCACCACAATCTCAACCTTCGCAACCGCCACAAAAAAAGCCGGAACTGGTTAGTCAATTAAAAACCAAAGAAGTTATCATCGCGGAGCGCGGCGGCAGCTTTAGGTACTTTATAATTAGTTTATGCGTAGTTACTATCGTCTCGTCGCTCCTTGTCGCATACTTGCAAGCGGCTAAAGCTGCCGCCGCCTCGCAAATGGATGAAAAGTACAATACCGAAGTTGTACCGACGCTCGATTCCACGTTATTTACCCAAAAAGAGACTGCAGTCAATAATGTTGGCGAGCAAGTAGCATCTCTCCAAGCATCTCTTGCGCAACGCGTTTATTTCTCGCCGTTTTTTACCGAACTTGAGAGAGTGACATATAAAGATGTCCGCTACACCAAAGTTGTCGTTAACAGCGAAGGCGAGGTTGCCATCGAGGGTGTATCATCAAGTTTTACTGCTCTTGCTAAAGCATCAGACGCGCTGGAAACATCAAGTAAGTTTACATCAGTTGAATTAGTATCAGCAGAAAAACAAACTAACGGACAAGTTTTTTTTGTAATCGCTGTCGCGCTTGACCCAACTCTTTTTAAATCAACACAATAATTTAAATGGAAACAGAGAATAAAAAAAACATTACACCGATTATTTACACAACTATACTTGTTATAGCAACGGTTTTGGTTGTTATATTTTTAGCGATACCCAGTTTCAATAAGCTAAAAACTAATTCATATAATTTTGCGGTGGCTAACTCAAATTATTCTGACGGCGCAAAATATATCACCGACATCGAAACTGCTTACGCTAAACTTGATGCTAACCAAAATGCAGTTGACCTTCTTAACACCGCCTCGCCAACCAGTCCCGATATCGCTGGTGCCCTGGTTCAGATAGATGGCTTGACATCGGAAAGTGGTCTAAATTTAAACGCTTTAACGCCGAGTTGGGGCGAGAACGGCGAAATTAAAATCAGCGCCATCGTCAGTGGCAGCTACGATGGCTTGGAAAAATTTCTCCAAGGGCTTGAAAATAATTTGCGTCCGTTTCAAATAT
>CAZPNA010000027.1:0-2968 GCA_964588135.1 uncultured Candidatus Saccharibacteria bacterium
CAACTACGGCTAGTATGGTTGCATATTTACTTAAAGAATTGGGGCGAAAACCGACCTATTTTATTGGCGTGCCGGAGACAGTGGCACCCCGCGGTGTCGGTGCCGCCAATTGGGAAAAAAATGGAAATATTGCAGTTGTTGAGGCTTGCGAGTACGACCGGTCTTTTTGTGAGTTTTCATCCGATGTCATAATAATGACTAACGTTGAAGAGGAGCATTTAGATTATTTCAAGGGCGGTATCCGAGAAATAGAAAAAGCATTTGCCGATTTTATTACGCGTGCGCGACCTTGTGCCACAGTTCTAGTCGGTGAAAAAAACAAATCAACAGAAAATATTATCAAGAAAATTAAAGACGATCGACCAGATATTATAACTAAATATATCGATAAACAAATAATTAAAAGCGATGAATTTTTAGTATTTGGTGAACATAATATTTTAAATGCCACATTAGCGGTGGAAGCGGTTAGTCTTTGCGGTATTGATAAAAAAGAGGCATGGCAATTGATGAAGAAGTTCGAAGGCGCAAAGCGTCGTCAAGAGTTTATCGGCGAGCGCGATGGCACTTTAATTTATGATGATTACGGGCACCACCCAACCGAAATTGAAGCAACAATAAAATCACTTAAACAGAAATTCCCCGGTAAAAAAACCAATGTTATTTTCCAGCCTCATCAAATTAGTCGAACAAGGTATTTCTTTGGTGATTTCGCCAAAGTGTTGTCAACTGCTGATACGGTTTATATCACCGACATTTATGAGGTTGCCGGAAGGGAAGAGGGGAAAGATATATCGAGCGAGAAATTAGTTGATGCTATAAATAAAAATAAAAGGGGTTTAGCGACTTATGTGCCTCTGCCATATGAAAAAATTACATCAATCTTAAAAGATAATATTACGCCCGACGATTTAGTGGTTACTATCGGGGCGACAGATATTTATAAAGTAGCAGAGGAATTATTGAATGAAGGGTAATAGCGAAAAGTTGCGCGAAAGATTTGGGTCGCGTTTGATTGTTGATGAGCCATTATCATCACACTGCCAATTTGGAAGTGGTGGTAACGCATCGTTATTAATTGAGGTGGATAAAATCGAGGATTTAATACTGGCGGTTTTATTGGCTCAAAATGACAACATACCCTATCGCGTAATTGGTTTTGGCGGTGCTCTGTTGTTTTCCGACAAAGGGTACGATGGTCTTGTTATTGTTAATCGTGCTAATAGGATAGTAAATATTGCTCAAAGCAACAAAATAATCTGCGACAGTGGTGTAGCCATCGCTGAACTTGTTTATTTTGCAGCAGAGAAGGGTCTGGGAGGTCTTGAGCAGTTGTGTAAAAATAACGGTACTATTGGGGGTTTAATCTATAACAATGGCGCCGAGAGCAATACTCAAATAGGCGATTATGTCGATTCAGTGACCTTGCTTACCGACAACGGTAAAATAGTTAATAAGCGTGCTAGTTGGGTGGAATTTGGTCCACGGGCAACGAGACTGATGAGGTATAATAAAGATAGACCTTGGGTAATATTAACTGCAGTTTTCCAGATGCAAAATAGACGAACAGATGAAGTATATAGTGATATTTGCAGATTACAATCTGCTAATAAATCTAACAAAGCTACTGGAATATTGATAGATGTGTTTAAGGTTGATGGTAGCAAATCAGATAGTAATGAAGTGCTTCAAAATTTGAGACCAAAAGATATAATTATTGGCGGGGCGGAATTGGACAGAAGTATTTTAAACTGCGTTCGCAATAAACATAGTGCTACATCATCTGATGCGCGTAAATTAATTGAGTCGTTACTTGAAAGTGTTGATAGTGATGATATTGATATCAGAGAAACAATAGAATATTTTGGATCATGGCAATAGATTATTATTTTTCTAATCGCAAGAATAAGAAAAAAGACGCAAAACATGCGCCCACTCCACCGCAGTTCTATGCACAAAATGAAGAGAAAAAGCCCAAAAAAATAATTATAGACTACAAGCGATTGACGTGGGTCATCGCCGTGTTTGCTTTTGCTCTTATAGTTTGGTGGTTGTTAATATCGCCAACATTTCTTGTGAAAGACATTATTTATGAGCAAGAGGTAAGTGATAAAATTAAAAATCGTGCGGAGTCATTAAAAGGCAAAAATATTTTATTGCTCCAACTTAGCAAGCTGGGTACCGAATGGCAGAAAGAGCAGCCGGTTATTAAAAAATTAATTATTTACCGTGGTTTGCCACATACTCTGCGAGTTAATATCGAAGAGCGAAGCAAGGCTATGGTTTGGAAATCCGGTGATAATTATTTTATTCTAGATGCCAGCGGTGTTGCTTATGAAGATGCTGGTAAAGATATGAAAGATAATTATATGCCAATAATCGATGATAATTTAGTGCCTGTTATTCTTGGTAACAAAATTGTTAGTGCTGATTTTGTATCATCGGTGCAAAATATATTTGATAATATCGCCGGAAAAATTGGAGACGAGACGGTCAAGGAAATGCACGTTGGTGAATCTACTTTTAATGTAACTGTAGTAACCAGTAAGGACGTTAAGATTAAGTTTGATATAACCCAACCACTTGACCTCCAGCTGGAAGCGCTCGATTATATCTACAAAGAAAAGCGTGGTGACGTAAAAGAATATGTTGATGTAAGAGTTATCGGGAAGGCATACATAAAGTAGTATAAGGTAAAAGTTATAAAGTAGAACATGGGGTTCTTAAACTGAATATTATTAATTATTAAATACCTCAATTATTAATTGTGAATTGTTAACTGTTAATTGTTCGCAAAGAATGGAGTGTTGTGACTCAAGAGCAGGCGATTGATATTTTAAAAACAGGCGCAAGTGTGTTCCTGACTGGAGGACCTGGTGCGGGCAAAACATATGTTCTAAATAAGTACATTAAATACCTACATAATTATGATATCGATGTAGCAGTTACTGCATCGACTGGAATTGCC
>CAZPNA010000027.1:2978-7406 GCA_964588135.1 uncultured Candidatus Saccharibacteria bacterium
AAAACACCCCCGGGCCAGAGGGCGCGTTTGTCGGGGTTTTTTTTTTAAACTCTGGGACCAAAGTTTTTTTGTCCGGGGGACCTGGGGGGGGTTAAACATTTTTTCTTAATAAATATATAAAGTATTTAAAAAGTTACGATATCAATGTGGCGGTTACCGCTTCAACCGGAATTGCAGCAACGCATATCGGTGGCATGACAATTCATTCGTGGAGTGGCATCGGCATTAAAAGTTTTTTAGACAAACGAAGTTTGAATAAAATAATCGCGAGCCAATATGTGGCAAAACGGGTTAAGCGTGCAAAAGTTCTGATTATTGAAGAAATATCAATGCTGACTGGCGCGACGCTCTCGATAGTTGATATCGTCTGTCGCAAAATAAAAGAGAATAACCAACCGTTTGGTGGTATGCAGGTAATATTTGCCGGTGATTTCTTCCAGTTGCCACCAGTGGTAAGAAGAGAAGTTGAGGATGGTAGGGTTTCGCTAGATATCGATAATCAATCAGATCGTTTTGCATTTAGTTCGGAGGTATGGGAAAAGGCAGACCCGATTGTTTGTTATCTTACGGAACAGCATAGGCAGGACGATAACAATTATTTGCGCATATTATCAGCGATTCGTAGTGGCGAGTTTGATGGTAATCATTTAAGTCATCTGCAATTGCGAAAAGTTGGTCATAATCAAATACCAGATAACGTCCCTAAGCTCTATTCGCATAACGCGAATGTTGACCAATTTAATGATGCGGTGTTGGCAAAACTATCAATGAAATCACGAACGTACACTATGTCAGCAATCGGATTATCACCGTTGGTTGTCGCACTAAAAAAAGGTTGCTTATCGCCCGAAATACTAACATTGAAAATTGGTGCAGTGGTAATGTTTACGAAAAATAATCCCAAAGAGAAATATGTAAATGGTACACTTGGTACGATAATAGGATTTAATAAAGATGATGGACTACCGATTGTAAAAACACGTGGCGGGAGGAATGTAAAAGTCGAGCCGGCTGATTGGACAGTTGAGGAAAACGGCAAGGTGCGCGCGCAGATTTCGCAACTACCACTTCGTCTAGCGTGGGCGATTACCGTGCACAAAAGTCAGGGGATGAATTTAGATGAAGCCGCTCTGGACCTTTCCGGTGTATTTGAATATGGACAAGGGTATGTTGCACTCTCTAGAATCAAGAGACTATCGGGGCTTTATATTTTAGGGTGGAATGAGCGAGCGTTTCAAGTTCATCCGGAAATATCAATTAAAGATAAAGATTTTAGAATGACATCAAATAACGCGGAAAAATTATATGCGAGAATTTCAAGAGATGAAATTGACAATAAACACAGCGAATTTATTAAATACTGCGGCGGAAAAAAGGGACGGGAAAATACTAAAAGCGCGGTCGACACATATAATGAAACGTTAATTTTGTGGAACGAGGGCAAGTCCGTAGCACAGATTGCTAGCGTTCGCAATTTGAAAGAAGGTACAATTTTCAGTCATATTGAAAAATTAGTTAGGAAAGGCAAAATCGATCGCAACGATCTATCGCGTGTAGTATCGCCATCACTTACTTGTTTGTTACCGGTCATTAATGACGCTTTTAATGAATTTGGTTGCGAAAAACTTGCTCCTGTTTATAAAAAATTTAACGGCGTTTATTCTTATGGCGAATTGCGCATCGCCCGCCTCCTGTTTACCCCAAATATCAATGGTAACTCAAATTCCAATTCCAATTCCAAATCCATCCACGGATGATAAATTCTTCATTATCAACCTGTTATTATTCCTCACTATATGACGATCGTCATATAGTGAGGAAAATGCGAACCTGTTATTTGTCGCAATCTAACTGGCATCGCCCGATAATTTGTATTGTTATTGAGTATTTACACAACTTGCGCAGATTATCCTTCGAATGATAGTGAGAAATTCTCACCAAATAGGTTTGAAAGGCAATCTTTTGCGTAGGTTGTGTATTTAATATAAAGTCAAAGATTATTTTTAAGTAGTTGCGAAATATGATAATTTTAATATATGGCGAAAAATCTTTATTATGTTTGTAGTCAGTGCGGTCACGAATCTCTGCGCTGGGCGGGGCAGTGTCCGAGTTGCCATGCATGGAACACACTCAAGGAATTTGCGGTTGAGCAAAATTCCGGCGGTGGTAAATCACAAAATAAAAAAAGTGAACCGGTAAAAGTATATCGTCAAAATGAAATTAAAGGCAATATTCTTGAGCGGATAAAATTTGATATGCCGGCAGTATCGGAAGTTTTGGGTGGTGGTATTGCGCGAGGATCATTATTACTTTTTGGCGGTAATCCCGGGGTAGGTAAATCAACATTGCTTCTGACTATTGCCCATCATTTGAAATGTAAAATTTTATATGTTAGCGCTGAAGAATCTTTAGAGCAAGTCAAAGATAGGTCGGTACGAATCAAGCCATTGGGCGAACATGTTTTATTCCTATCGGAAACTAATATTTCTACCATCATCGCAACACTAGAAAAAGAAAAACCGGATGTGGTTGTTATTGATTCTATCCAAACGGTTTTTGACCCGGCTTATTCATCAAGTGCCGGTAGTTTAATTCAGGTTCGTGAAATTGCGTTGCGTCTGCAAAAGCTGGCAAAAAACACGGGCATTAGTTTTGTTATTGTTGGGCATGTGACGAAGGAAGGAAATATCGCCGGCCCGAAAATCCTTGAGCATATTGTTGACGGAGTATTTTATATGGAACGCGAAAATGATGATTTTCGTCTTCTACGTAGCGCAAAAAATCGATTCGGTTCTACCGATGAGGTCGCATTATTAAAAATGGATAAAGATGGGATAGCAGAGATTCAACATCCTGAAAAAGCATTTCTTTCAGATAGAAACAAAGATCTTCCTGGGTCGATCATCACCGCTGTAAAAGAGGGAACTAGAACAATTCTTGTGGAAATTCAAGCGCTAGTTGTGCCGACGGTTTTTGGATTTCCACGTCGCTCGGCGGTCGGTGTGCATCCACAGCGACTGGAACTTATTTTAGCAGTACTGGAGAGACGGGCGAAAATAAATCTGCGCAATTATGACGTTTTTGTAAAGGCAACGGCCGGTTTTGCTGCTCGCGAAGCTTGTGCCGATCTGGCTATTGCAACGGCGCTTGTTAGTGGTTATAAGAATATCGTTGCCAATGAAAAGTGGTGCGTTTTTGGCGAGGTGGGACTATTAGGTGACATTCGCCAGCCGCAAGATTCATCATCCAGGATTAAATCAGCAAGAAGCACCGGCTACACTAAATTCACATCAAGAAGAACGCTTGAAGATGCGTTAAATGAAATCTTAGTTGGTGGTAAAGTTATACACCGATGATGTCACTGTCGAACTGCCGGCGGTGGTTACGACTTGGAAATAATATTTCGTACCAGAAGATAGTCCAGTCAACTGAATCGAGTGAGATGTTGAATTATACGAATCGTTCTTGCTACCAGACAAATTTGATGAATCTGTACCATAGCGGACTTGGGCTGTTGTGGCAGTCGAAGTATTAAAAGATATTGTTGCGCTATTTGACGAGATACCGGATGAACTGATGTTGCTTTGGCTGTGGCTAGATGCGTTGATATTTATCGTCACGGAACTTTGAGCGCTGACACCATTATTATCGTACGCCTTGACGGTGAGAGTGTAGCTGCCGGCTGACATTCCAGTTGTGCCAAAGTCAGCGGAATATGGCGAACTATTGTCGGTTGAACTCATTGAGCCTAGTATAAAAACAACTTCACGAACACCTTGGCTCGCTGAAGCGCTCGCTGAAACACTAACTGTTTGCCCGGCACTGTAACTTGTACCACTTGATGGTGATGAAATACTAACCGAAGGCATACCATTAGAATAAGAATCATCTTTTTCCGATGGGGGAGAACCGACATATCCATGTGCCGCCGCCCATGCTAGAACTGGAGCTTCCCAGTTTGGGTAGTCGGGACGTTCGGAATGAATATTTCTGTAAACACGTTCCTCGATTAGTTCGGATGGTGTTGAATCTGTTGCCAGATAACCGTTTATTTTATTTACGAGTACTACAACATTAACATCATCCTTTTCCGTTGGAACTTGCCAACTGGCAAAATAGTCCTTGATAAATTCTTGAGAATATTGTGTTGGTAGTTTATTGGAGTATTTTTCCACAGTCAACTCTTGTATCCCGTTTGGCTGTGTAAATTCATCTTGCGCGGTTGTTGGTATCGCTTGAGACATGAAAGACTTAAATATTGGGGCGGCGACAACCGAACCGTCAGCTCCGGAATTCATTTCAGTATTATCATTATTGCCGACCCAAACAACAGTCGCTAAGTTTGGAGTGTAGCCGGCTGTCCATGCGTCACGAAAATTCTGGGTAGTTCCGGTTTTCACGGCGACTTTGTAGCCGGTCACTTCGAGC
>CAZPNA010000028.1:0-7403 GCA_964588135.1 uncultured Candidatus Saccharibacteria bacterium
TATAATAATCTTTATTTTTTTCGTTTTTTTATAAATTCCATTTAAATTTTTTTGGGGTTTTTTTTTTTGTAGTCCGGCAATATCTTTTGGTGACCATCCTTCTTTGAGCTTTTCCACTACATATCGATACAGTTGCTTATCGTTATCAAGCTTCCTTGTATTAGTATGCTTGGCTCTTCGATTAGCTGCTGATTGAGCTATATCAGCAGTGTACGGAAAATAGTCACTTTTATTGCGCCTTATTTCACGGCTGATGATACTATGATCTCTGTGTAAGTAGCGAGCTATGTTTCTAATTGATTGTTTATGCCTCAGATAGAATTCGATTCTTTGACGTTCGTAGTATGTTATTCTTTGTTGCAATATGCACCGCCTTTCCTTATTGGCATATTATGCCATTTAGGTGGTGCACTGTAACCTGAATGCGGGTTTCGTGTCAAAGGTCTTGACAAACGAAGAAAATAGTGGGTTAATCAAGATACAATGCACATGCGGTGTGTAGTCCAGTGGTTAAGGGCGCCTGACTGTGACTCAGGAGATCGCGGGTTCAAATCCCGTCACACCGCCCATACTACGTTTCGGCCCCCGAGCAGAATTTTTGCTTAGGGGCCTTTTCTTAAAATAAAAAAAGGTCGCGCAATGCGCGACCCTAGTAATAAGTACTAACTTAACTTGTCGAAAGAAACAGTTTTCTGTTCCCTTGTAGCCATATCCTTAATTGTTACTGTTCTTCCCTTTTTCTCATCTTCTCCGATGATAAATACTTGTTCAACTCCAAGGTCGTTAGCGGCTCCGAGCTGTACACCAAGTTTTGCGACCAACGGGAATACATAAACCTTTTTTCCAACAGCACGTAGTTTGTCTGCAACTTCGAGAGCATAGTCGGTGACGTCTCCAAGCATAGCAATGAAGCAGTCCGCAGGAGTCTTCCTGGACAGATCGACCATTCCAAGTTCTTCCATTGCTGCGAATATTCTATCGAGTCCAAGCGATGCACCCACAGCTGGAATGTCGCGTCCGGAGAACATACCGATCAACTTATCGAATCTGCCACCACTCATTACACTACCGAATTGGGGTGCATCCAGCAGAGTGGTCTCGTACACCGTTCCTGTGTAGTAATCGAGCCCCCGAGCAACTGAAAGGTCGATTACCGTATTCTTATATGCTGTTGTTCTCTCGATAAAATCAACAACCTGTGTTAATTCGTCGATGCCTTGAATCCCAATATCGGACGTCATCGCCTTGGCGACGCATGCCAACACTTTTCGCGGTTCGGTTTCGGTTGTGGAGACAAGTTTCACAAAATCAGTAGCAACAACTTTATCGATGCCGGCTGTGGTCATCTCTTCGATAACGTTTTCTGCGCCAACTTTTTCCAATTTATCGAGGGCTCTCATTGCCTCAACTTGCAAATCTTGAGTAATACCGAGCGTTTCGAGGATGCCATCAAGAATCTTGCGATTGTTGATCCTTATCTGAAAGTTGCTAAAACCGATTGATTTTAGCACAGCGAAGATAACAAGCACTATCTCCGCGTCAGCTACCATTGATGCGGTGCCGACGATGTCAGCATCGCATTGATAGAATTCTCTGAATCTGCCTTTTTTTGCACTTTCAGCGCGCCAGACTGGCGCTATCTGATAGCGACGGAAGGGCGGCTTAATCTGTTCCTGATATTGAGCAATTACCCTCGCTAGAGGTACAGTCAAATCGTAACGCATACCCATGTCTGCAAGATTGGACTTGTCGAGTATTGGGTCAAGTTTGTCATTACGGTCATCAAGCGCCTCTTGCAGATCCTGCCCGCGCTTAAGTACTTTAAAGATAAGCTGCTCACCCTCTTCGCCATACTTGCCGGTAAGCGTGGTTAGCGCTTCCATCGCTGGTGTTTCTAGGGGAGCAAAGCCGAAAGACTCAAAAACCCCAGAAAGTGAAGCAATGAGTTTCTTTCTTTGAATTGCTTGCGCTGGAAGAAAATCCCTAAAGCCACTTACGCTACTTGGTACTTGCATGTCGATCGTCCTTTCTCGTCTTTGTTTGTCAAGGAGCTTCACCCCTTGATATTTAATCTAATATTATTATCAATCATTAGTCAATACATTTTTGTCATATGGTATTGACATAATCATAAAATATGATAATTTCTAATCAAACCTCCTTGAGGAGGTAGCACGTTGACAGTTGGGCGAAAGGGATGTGTTGGAATGAGGTACATACTCGAACATACGTGCAGTAGTGCCGTTCAGAGAATGGTGAAATCATCACCTTCTCTGCACCAATCTCCGAGTGCTGCCTTCTGGGACGAGCACGATAAGCACATGCGTGAGGCGTTGACGACTGCTCTCGAAGGAAACATGGATGTGGTGTGTGTGACCTTCGACGAGCTACAGGCGGAGCTCGAGAGGATGTTCTTCGCGGATGGTAGGGAAATTCCCGAATCATCCGTGATCACCACCGATCGAGACCTCTCCCACTGGCGAGGGTATGAGTGCTTCGAGGTCAACAGACTCGTATCGGCAGCACCCGAGAAAGTGCTACTTGCCAATGGTCGGATCGACAACCTGCTGTCTGACGGAAGGTGCTTCGGCTCGATCATTGGTGTAGGTCCAAGACCTGGCGCGCACAATCTCGACAAGCAACTCGCCTCGATTAAGGAGAAGACGAATGGTGGGCCGGTAACCATCATCGAAGACGGCTCTTTCTCGGGCGAGACACTCGAAGAGATCCTGACCAGGTTCCATCGCGCGGAGATCGAGGTCGAGAGAGTACTTCTCGGCTTTCTGTTCTCCGAAGCGCATCAGCGTCTCTGCGAAACCGGAGTCAGGATCGACTACTGGCAAGGTCCGACGGACCTAGATGGTGGCGCGGAATGGGTTCTCGACCAGGACTTTACCCCGTTTATTCCGGGGTCAGGTCGAGTAATCGGATATGCTTTGCACGGGCAGATCCGCCCAATGTATTCGCTTAACCGCTATCACCTCTGTCGCCCGTACATACTGCCGTATGGCAACACTCCGAAGTGGGCATCAATACCAACCCACAGGTCGGTCGAGTTCAGCATGAAGTGCATCGAGCTTACAAGAAACATCTTCAAGGAGCTCGAGGAACTCAACGGACTCAAGATCGAGTGTCGCCATCTGCAGAACACGTACCCCAAGACAGGGATGCCGGTGTCTGTGTTGGATAACGGCTTCCCGGAGCCCGAAGACAGAGTCGTGAACCTGCTCGGTGATAGCTGGCGCCAGTTGACAGCACTCTCGACAGGATGTCTTCATCGCAGTTAACCGCAAACTCACGAACCATATCAGCCCGTTTGGACGCTTCCAGACGGGCTGATCTTTTTGACTAGATGTCTTTATACTTATGAACGTAACTCTTATGAATCTCTTGGGATTACTTTTCTCACGGATAAGTAAGGGAGTGGAACAAATAATCAGACAAATTCATAAATATAGTGTAAGTATTACCGCAATAATTCAAACATCTGAAATCGGGTAATGTTGTACCTGTATCCTGCTCCGCCAATTTCCCAATATCTATTGACTTTGACCTCAAAATAGGGTATATTTATATAATTTATCAATAAAAAAGCGAGGGGAAATAATATGAAAATATTAGTTACATCAGGTACGGGCGAAGGAAAGACATCGTTATCAGCTTTTGACGCAGCGCTTTGGGATGCTGGAATAGCCAACTATAACCTTATCAAACTTTCATCTGTTATCCCTCCAAAAAGCAAACTGGAGACAGACAACCCTAAATCAAACGATAAAAGTATCGGTAACAGGTTATACGTAGTGCTTTCTGAAAAACGAGAGAAAGAAGCGGACCGCGAAGCATGGGCGGGTATCGGTTGGGTTCAAGCGAAAGATGGATCGGGTATGTTTGTAGAGCACCATGGCTCGGGTCAAGCTGAAGTTGTCAGGCTAATCAAAAATAGCTTAACAGATATGGTTAAATACCGAAAAACAAAATATGGCGAAATACAATATCAGGTAGTTGGAAAAAGATGTGAAGGTAAGCCGGTTTGCGCGATAGTCGCCGCGGTTTACGAAGAACAAGATTGGCAAAGTAAATAAACGGTTAACTTAGATGTTGTTAATAGAATCAATTGACAACATCAAGGTGCCCGCTTAAGCGAATAGCACCGTTTGTAAATTGACAACTTGGGAGGTCGGAAGACGTGGATGTGTTCGTCAGAGTGAACTGTCTGGTCGCCGGCCTTGTGATAACGGCTGGCCTGTACGCGCAGACAATCAAGATCTTCCGGACAAGGAGCGCGAAAGACATCGCTCTTATCCTGGTTGTCGCCTTGTTCTACAACGAGGTGGCGTGGCTCTGGTACGGGTTCCGCATCCATGAGTGGCCAATCGTGGCACTCTGCGCCGCGAACATTCCGGCTGACGTCGGTCTGTTCATCGGCTGGTGGATGTACGGAAAAGAAAGGGGGTCCGAAAGATGCCGCAAGTAGCAGAGAAAGTAAAGCAGCTCAAGCGGAAGCTTTCTGTGAGGCTGCTTGTCAGTATCACATCAGAGAGTGAAGTGAGGGCTATCCAAGAGTTCTACCGAAGAGTGTTTGATAAGGTAGATGAGGATACGCCGTTGCGTCAGTCGTTTGACGACACTACGATGGCTGATTTCCTTGGTAACACGGACGTCGTCAAGGTGGTTGCAACCGACTCCGAGGGAGTGGTCATTGGCTTGGGGATGATAACGAGCGATATCGGACTCGAGCCCTTGCTCTCACCCCCCTTCTTCCAGAAGCACTATCCGGGCGTCCCGGTGTGGTATGTGCTGACGCTTGCGATTGACCAAGAGTACAGGGGTTCGAAGTTGACTTTCGACGTTCTTAATCGAATGTTGAAATGTCCGCAGAAGAACGCGATCGCTATCTTCGCATATTCGAAGCTGGTAAACACGCAACTCCCGCGTTATGCCAGCATCGCTACGCGAGGTAAGTCGGACGGAGTCGAGATTGACTCCGAAGGTATCTTCTGTTGTTGGTGGAAGGAGTAAGCCAAGCAATGTTCTGCCCGGGCAGAGGTGATTCACCTCTGCCCGCATTTTTAGGCTATAATATAAGTATAATGTGGATTCAATACCTCGGAATGCCAATAAATATGATTCTTCTCGGTTGCTGTATTAGTATTGCAGTTATGCTTTTTGTGTTATTGAAAAGCGGGGGAAGACGATTATCGATACTATTCTTCTCCCTTTGTGTGATTGTGGGTCTGTTTTGGCTAGGAACAAATCTAGTCGCAAATGTAGCCGTAGCTCTTGATAATAATGAAATGTATCTTTTGTGGACAAAATTAACCCTCGTGGGTCCAATATTGCTACCATTGGTATTACTACTCTTTATTAGCACATTTCCAAGTAACTCAATATCTCTTCCAAAACCGGTAATAGTGATCTTGCTATTAATTACTTTTATTATGTTGGTATTTGTACCAACTGGCTACAATGTTGAATCAGTCGAAATTATTGATGCAAAAAATCTAGAATCAACATTTGTCCCGGGTCTTCTGTATACGTTATTTAGTATATATTTTGTCCTTGGTCTGATCGTGTCGTTTTTGTTATTGATGAAAAAGTATTATGGTCTTAAAGCTAATGAAAAAATCCAGATAAAATTTGTATTATGGGGAGTGGCTCTCTCGGCATTATTCGGAGTTATTTTTAGTGCAATATTACCGATGCTCGGGGTATCAAATCTAATTAGTATTAGTCCTGCCTCGATAGTATTTTTTATTATTTTGTGTTCGTATGCGATTGTTAAGCATCAGCTTTTAAACGTTCAGCTAATCGTTGCTGAAACTGTTACATATTTAGTACTGATAATATTGTTTATTGAGTTATTTTTCTCTAGTTCTACTGGTGAATTTATCGCAAGAGTTGCATTTATGATTGTTGCTGGGTACGGAGGAGCAGCATTGATTCGTTCGATGAAAAGCGAGATTGAGCAAAAAGTTAAATTAGAATTTTTGACTATAGAGTTGAAGAAATCGAACAAAAAGCTTAAGCAAGTGGATGCGATGAAGACGGAGTTTGTCAGTATGGCGAGTCATGAGCTCTTGACGCCGATATCGGCGATTGAGGGGTACTTGTCGATGATAGTCGATGAACATCTGGTCAAAATCGAGGACCCGAAGGCGCAAAAATTCCTCGCCAACATCTACTCCTCCAGCAAGCGCCTAGCCCGCTTAGTCGGCGACCTCCTTAATGTCTCACGCATCGAACAAGGACGCCTCCTTATGCAAAAAACGATTGTTGATGTTGACGCACTGGTAAATTCAGTTATCACCGAACTCAAGTTCCGGGCGCAGGAGAGGCAGATGACAATGACGCCGGACTTTAGAGCGCAAGGGGCGCAGGCGAGCTCGTTTGCCGATGCCGATAAAATCAAAGAAATACTGGTGAACCTGACCGGCAACTCAATTAAATATACGCAAAAGGGGGGACAGATCGTAATCGCTGTTGACTTGTGGCCGACAGCGCAGGTTGAACAAAGGTATCAGGCGATGGCGGTGCAGATGAAGAGCAATGGGCACACTGGCGCTTTGCAAAGAATCGCTAATGAAAAATTAACCCAGATGGTCGGTGACCATCAAATAGTAATATCAGTAGCGGATAATGGAATTGGGATATCACCCCAAGACATTGGACATTTATTTCAAAAATTCTCTCGGGTGGGGGATTGGAGTACGCAGGAAGTTCAAGGAACAGGATTGGGTTTGTATATATCAAGAGCATTAGTAGAAATGCACCATGGCAAGATATGGGCGGAGAGTCCTGGAGAGAAGAAAGGAACAATATTTTATTTCTCTCTACCATTAGCCCAATACCAGCAACAAGTCTTGCAACTCGACAACCAAGTTCCCCAATCTAGGGACGCCAAACCGTTAGCTAGGATGGGCGGCGGGCCCGCGGCGAAAGTGTGAAGGCTCTGAATAGTAGAAGGTAGAATGCAACGCAAACAGATTATTGCAGATAAAAATGATTAAGGTTATTGACAATAACAAGGTAGAGCCTTATTATTTGG
This sequence comes from uncultured Candidatus Saccharibacteria bacterium, assembly GCA_964588135.1. Taxonomy (GTDB): domain Bacteria; phylum Patescibacteriota; class UBA1384; order UBA1384; family UBA1384; genus CAZPNA01. The sequence continues at coordinate 7,046 of CAZPNA010000028.1, forward strand.
CTGGGCGGGGATGCACCTTGAAAGGGAGTGGCAATAATGCTGATCGACGGCAGAATGTCAGTCTGTGACAACTGTTTTACTAGTCTATGTCGAGACGAGAACGATAGCGGGTTGATCGAGACAGTATGTCGACCGTGTGTAGAGGTTGCAGAAGCTAAACTGCGGGAACTAGCTGACCATTTGAGAGTAGAGTTTGACGGGTATCTACGGGATCGTTCACGAGTAGTTTTTGCATATTCGGGTGGTCTGGATAGTACGGTAGTGCTGTTTATGCTATCCAAGGAATGCAGGGACCGAAATATCCATCTTGATACCTTCACAATCGATACAGGTGTGAAGGGTTCGATAGCGCTTTCCA
>CAZPNA010000029.1:0-7364 GCA_964588135.1 uncultured Candidatus Saccharibacteria bacterium
GTCCACAATGTCAAAGGACAAAACTGTCAACAACGCTTGATAAAACAACAGATTATATTAACTATAAAAAGAAAGTCAGACAGTGGGTATAGGACATTTCTTGTTTGGACGATATTGTTCGAGAAGTCCAGCAGGAAGACGAGAACTATTACGATTGGTTGTATCCTCACGGTTATTAGTTCTCGCCCCACTGGGGCTCGAACAATAACTATAACAACGACTTTAGACTCATTTGGTCGCTGAAATGTTCGGCCTCTTCGACAATTTGACGCATCATACGCACTGTCTCGATGGGGTACTTACCCATAGCTGTTTCGTCCGATAGCATCACCGCGCTGGTGCCATCCAAAACCGCGTTGGCAACATCGGAAACTTCGGCACGGGTCGGTCGTGGTTGGTAAGCCATACTGGCAAGCATTTGCGTGGCAGTGATAACCGGTTTTCCGCTGGTTTTACAGCGACGAATAATTCTTTTTTGAATAAGAGGGACTTTTTGAATTGGAATTTCGATTCCCAAATCGCCGCGCGCCACCATTATACCATCCGATGCATCTAAAATGTCTTCGAAATCTTCCACTGCTTGCGGCCTCTCAATTTTAGCAATGAGTTTTGCTTTGCCATCAACGTGTTTTTTAATTTCAGCAACATCTTGGTCACAGGAAACAAAACTTAGACCAACATAATCGATTTTTTGGTCAAGGATAAACTGCAAATCTTTTTCGTCTTTGGGCGTAAAACTATCACTTAATGTGATTGTTGGGAGATTAACGCCCTTATTTGAAAAGATGATACCACCAGTTACCACATCGCAAACCACTCCACCGTCAATTATTTTTTTAACACGAAGTTCGATAGTGCCATTGTCGAGCATTATTGGATCACCTTTTTTTAAGCTGATGGATTCACCTTCAACGCCACTAATGGCGATTTCATTGCGCGCATATTTGTCTTTTTGCTGAAATGATATGACAACTTTTCTTTTTGGCAGAAGATGGCGCCCAGCTTTTGGTAATTCGCCGACGCGAAAGCGCGGTCCTTGCAAATCGCCAAGAATTTCGACTTTCCTTTTCGCTTTTTTTGATTGGCGGCGGATTAATTTGACCCAGCGAGCATACTCTTCATAATTGCCGTGGGAAAAATTAAAGCGGGCAATATCCATACCTTCATTGATGAGGTTTTTGATATCGCGTTCGGTTTTTGTTGCTGGCCCGATAGTAGCAACGATTTTTGTCTTGCGATTTTTCAACTCAACTTTTTTTAAAATACTCATTGGTCACCTCTCTTATTGTACTTATGTCAAAACCACGGCGCGCGAGCAAGCCATACGCCCTTTGATATTGCTTGTCCTTACTTAATGTATCATATTGTCTTGTCTTTCGCCTTAAAAGCTCGCGCGCCAAACCTTTTTCTGAGCGGTTTGATATTTCTTCGTCATCAAACGCTTTTTCGATTATTTCTTTTGGCACACCTTTTCTAACTAGTTCTAAGTAAAGCACGCGCCTGCCGCGGGGGTTGCAAATATCGCGGCTGCGAATAAAACTTTTAGCGTATTCCAAATCGTTGATAAACCGCTGATCTCTACAAAGCTTGATGGTTTGGTTTATATCATATTCCGGATATTTTTTAGATACGAGCTTTTCCCGCAAACCTTTTTCGGTATAAGCTCGTTTTCCCAGTAGCCACAACGCATAATTTTTCACATCCATAACATCCCCACTCCTTACCGCGCTCCGCCACCTCGTAGGTGGCGGAGCTGGTCTAACCAGAGTAATTATCTATTGTTAAATATTTTATTATTGATTTCTCTCTTTGATTATCCTTATAAGATTCGACAAAATTTTTATATTGACGATCGTTCATTGATATTGCCTCACTAAACTCGCATATGTTGCTTACTTTTTCCTTACAAATATATTCACTATACGAAGAATGCTCCCAATCGCCTGGTTTATCTACTAATTCTGCAGATGTTGGATTTAAATGAAAGTAGCGTGTTAGATGCAATAATTGCTCCTCGCTGTCCACCAAAACACTCTTAAATCTTCCCGACCAAAGTGGTCCATTTCTTTTATATTTGGTATTGAAATATTTTGAATAGCTGTTTGATATTCGCGACATAAACTTCGAAATACCGCCATCTTGATTTTGTTTGATCAATAGATGTATATGTGTTGGCATTAGACAATAAGCCACAATTTGCACGATACTATCGTTTCCACTTATAATTTCATTAAAAATTCTATTTTGATTTTCTGCTGTTAGATCTAAATATCCGGATAGCTTGTAATCGAAATCAGAAAAACGACAAAACTTTATCAGACTGCAAAATCTGTCATAATCCTCGATATTATTAAATATTATAAATTTAGCGATACTTCTATTGTATATATGATAATATTGCCCATTCACCAGCTTGTCTTTTCTGTATTGTGCCACATAATTATTATACCACTTACCCGCTCCGCCACCTACGAGGTGGCGGAGCACGGTTAAGATACTATAATCGACAGACAATGAAAAAGCGCCGACTTTGCGACAAGTCAGCGCCAAAGATTTAGTGAGAAAGTGATGGGTAATCCGGGATTAATTCAGAAAAACGACGTGCCATTGCCATGATTGCCTCTGCTTCGTCAGGGTGGTCTCTGTAAAGCATTTCGGTTACTTCCGCAGTCCCAAATACTGAAGGAGAGCCGTTACAGTACGCCCTCTTAACAACCCCAGTGTGCGCTAGCGTACCAATTATCTCCTCGAGGCGTTCAGAATAGGGGCAAATTCCCACCGTATTAAAAACAAGAACATGACCACCAACAAGCTCACCACCATTTTCCTGTTGAATAGTATAGAACACTGAATGATAATCTCCCGCGCTTGCTGAAAACTGGGTTTTCCCTCCGCAAGATACAATAAACCCCACGACCCGAGTTAACGTAAGATCTGGACTTATCCATTCTTTATACTTTTCTGCAACCAACCGAATAGAACCGGCCAACACACTATCTTCTTTTTCTACCTCTGCCATCTCAACGTTAATTAATCCTTGTCCGACGGGCAGAAAACACCTTCCATCTTTTTCCAGCTCAAGGCACCCTGATAACAACAAACGGCTGAATGCTTCTGTAATTTGTTCAGAAATCGCTGATTGACCATTTGTATCAAAGATCACCTCGTCGTTAAAAACATTGGGGAATTCCTGGTTTAGTCTCCACCAGTTTGAATGGAATAAGGATTCTCGGTAGGGAATTTTAATATTGCTAAGACCCATAATAAGTACTATCTTGGTATCAAGACTTACAGCAGTTTGTCTTTCTGTGCTCACGCCTGATTCCACCTTTCTTAAGGTTCAGATGCATTTTAAACGTATCAATATTTATTTAAAATAACAATAAATTTTCAAAACTTTGATACTGGGAAGTATCAAAGTATTGATTAATTTTTGATTGACAGCGAAGGATTAATAATAGATTATCTTAACTAGCGACGGATCGTTGACAAAGAAAGGGTGATGTCTGTGAGCATCTGCACAAAGCCATCGCGCGAAATATATTGGATGAAATACACTGACGGCTACATCGATATATTTATTTTGCCTGATACTTGGAATATTGTGAAAAATACCTACCGCCGCGGATCAGATAATCTCTATCCAGAATATGAATTCGTCGGAGACTTTGACGATGCTTGGGAATTGGCAAACAAGAAAAGAGAAAACACATGCTATGTTATTAAAACTATGCTTGTTGATAACTGGGTCAAATTGCGATTTTCAGTTAAAGAACCAACAGCAGACTTGGTATATACCATTTATTCTCTTGTCTTTTGTCTTGAATATATTGGTGATAATTCTGCCACCCACACTAGCGATAAGCCTCAACAGCTAATGTCAGTAACTGGTTTGGGATGTGATTGTCGCGATTGTGTTTTGCATGTTCGGACATCGTGGCAATTCCGCAAGTGGCTTGGCGACATAGGCGAAAAAATTGCTTCTTTTGTAAGAACTCTTGTCTTTGATGTAATGAAACTTAATTATTCAGGCCGTCTTATCGATAGTTTTTGCAGAGTTTCATTGTCGCTTGAACAGATTATCATTCATCTTCCAGAAGGTGATGCTCCATACCTTGCTTCTGGACAGCGAATACCATCAGACAGAGAAGAAGGATTCGCCCTTTATCTCCATAACATCGATTATCTCTATCAGTTATTTGCACTTCTTGCTGCGGTGGCTTTTCTTTGGGGGAAAGCCAGAGAAGAATTGTATGGATCTGACGCTATTGCACCGCCCTCACCTTAGAGGGCGGTTTTTTATTCTTCGTTGTCTCTGTCCTGTTTTTCTTTGACCGCTTTGAGGATTTCTTTTTGCAAACGTTCTTGTAATTTTTTATCTTTTTTTATGACCATGCGCGCCGCCTCTTTTCCTTGTCCCAATTTTTCCGGCTCTTTTCCTTCTTTGCCCGGCAGAGTAAACCACGCACCATTTTTTTCAACTACACCGTACAGAACACCCATATCAATAATTTCTCCCGATAGCGAAATCCCTTCATTATACATGATGTCAAATTCGGCAGTCCTAAACGGAGGCGCTACTTTATTTTTAACAATTTTTACACGAACATGGTTACCGACAATATCCTCACCGCGCTTAAGTTGCTGAATTCGGCGAATATCCATACGTACCGATGAATAAAACTTCAGCGCCATGCCACCGGTAGTAGTTTCGGGATTACCAAACATCACTCCGATTTTCATACGCAACTGATTGATGAAAATTGCTGCTGTTTTTGATCGCGAAAGAGCGCCGGTGATTTTGCGCATCGCCTGGCTCATAAGTCTCGCCTGGACACCCATGCTCGACTCACCCATCTCGCCTTCGATTTCACTGCGCGGCACTAGTGCAGCAACAGAGTCGATAACAACCACATCAAGCGCGTTGGAGCGTATCAAAGTTTCGGCAATTTCCAGCGCCTGCTCGCCGGTGTCCGGCTGGGAGATTAGTAAATTTTCCACATCAACACCGATTTTTTTAGCATATTCGGGGTCAAAAGCGTGCTCTGCGTCGATAAAAGCGGCAATACCACCCTTGCTTTGGGCGTTGGCGACGATGTTTAATGCCAGCGTCGTTTTACCACTGGATTCCGGACCGAAGATTTCGATAACTCTGCCACGCGGCACCCCGCCAACTCCAAGAGCAATATCAAGCCCAAGAGATCCGGTTGAAATGGCATCAACTTTCAAATGGTCACTTTGGCCCATTTTCATAATTGCACCTGTGCCGAATTGTTTTTCAATTGACCCTAGCGCCGCCTCCAGCGCTTTCTTTTTGCCTTCCATTTCATCTGACATATTTTCTCCTTGTAAATTATCGTAATCCTTCGATGCGCCCGATTACGGGCTTACTCAGGAAATATTATATATTTTAGCTGTTATGATAGTATCCTACTTCAGCAATTGAGGTTTCTCAAGAAAAAATATTATCTGAGCTGGTCGAAGATATACCATTATTTTGATTTTTGCTTTTTGATATTTTTTTTATTGTGAATTTGGTGGATTCGCCGGCACCGCGAAATCGGCGAATATTTTTAATACTTTGATAGTTTCCTTACCAATTCTATTTTTGGCTTTTATTTCTATAGAATTCACCCCGCGCTTGAGTCCTATTTTTTGAGAGAATAACCCACCAGTATCAACACTTATTTTTTGACCATTGATTTCTACTTCCGCCGCCTCCGCCGTATACCCCTCTACCATAACATAATCCTTATCCGTCACATCACTTTCCGGCGTTACTATCTCTATCGGCGGCGGCGAACTAAACCTTTTAACTTGCCACCCGATATAACCGAATAAGCATAGTGCCGCAACCGAAACTAAAATAATGATAATAGTTCGTGGCGTCATAGCAAAACCAAGTTCGCTTAACTCGCGTGACGCACGAAATTCTTTCGCCTTCGGTAATTTTTTTACGATCCCTCTTTCCTGCTTATACTGTCGCACAACTTCTTCCGGCGGCAGTCCTAAAAATTCCGCGTAACTTGATAAAAAACCCGATAAATATACCGGTCCAGGCAGACTGTTGTAATTATCTGACTCAATGGCACGCAAATAACGGACACGTATTTTTGTCCCTTCTTCCACATCTTCCAGCGAAAATTTTTTTCGTTTGCGAGCAGCCTCTAGACGCTGACCTAGAGTTTTTACCGATTTAACTTTACGTCTACGAAAAGCACTCATAATACGAGCTTACCTAGAACTATATTGTTTGCCAAGTCCTTACAAGATTGGTTAGTTCCAATTGCGATAGTTATTGATTCGAGGACCGTCTTTTTGATTATTTTGGTTTTTTTGATCGATATCCGTTTTTTCCTGATTTTTCTCATTAGGACTGTTGGCATCTACTACGCCCGCATTTGTCGGTTTATCATCCTGACTGCCATTATCATCCTTTTTTTGAAAACTATCGCCCTCTCCACCATCCAGCGTTGTTTCTTTGTGAATTGCTTGGTCAACCACCGGCACTGATGGTGGTGGCGCACTCGGTGGTGGCACCCCTTGGGGCCAGGAGCTTTCTGAATTATTTGAATATTCACGATCGTGAGTTGTACCAACTTGCGACATCGCATTTACGCCGGCATCGGGTGTATTGTTTAAATCTAGCTTATCAAGATAAACATCGCGAGGTTTGGCACCCTCCGCCGGTCCAACCACACCATTAGCCTCGAGAATATCAAGCAGGCGCGCCGCGCGGGCATAGCCGACTTTAAGACGACGTTGTAGAAGCGATGCTGACGCCTTCCCGGCACGAACACAAACTTCTTTGGCTTCTTCGTACATTGAATCTTCTGCACTGCCACCATCATCACCCTTGCCACCTTGTGGCTTAAATTCCATAATCGTTTGGTCGTAAACAGCGTGGCCGTTGCGTTTAAGAAAACTGGTAACATCTTTGATTTCCTTGTCACTAACCAGCACGCCCTGAATACGTTTTGGCTTTCCAGTTTCGGCGCTAAGGTAAAGCATATCGCCATTTCCTAAAAGTTTTTCTGCACCTGACAAGTCAATAATCGTTCGTGAATCTACTTGGCTAGCAACGGCAAAGGCAATGCGCGCCGGTACGTTGGCTTTTATAAGTCCTGTAATAACATTGACCGATGGTCTCTGGGTCGCAATTATCAGGTGGATGCCTGTTGCTCGCGCCATTTGCGCCAAACGAACAATCGCGCCTTCAACCTCGTTGGCCGACTGCGCCATCAAATCGGAAAGTTCATCAATTATCAAAACGATATTAGGCATCACTTCCAGCGGATTTCCGTCTTCTGATTTTTTACTGCCACCCTTGGTGTGCTCATTATATGAACCGATGTCACGAACCC
>CAZPNA010000030.1:0-7233 GCA_964588135.1 uncultured Candidatus Saccharibacteria bacterium
CCTCCCATCCAGCCGAAAATGTTTTTTAATGTTTGCAATACCATCTGCAGGATAGATTTTTGCGCCTCTCCGGCAACTACCGATTGGTCGCTACTATAACCGGTGTTGCCTGCAACATCAGCCGACGCCACTCTTAGATGGTAAGGGGCGCCGGGCTTAAGACCGGTAACAACAACCAGATGCTTCGTGGTCATTTCAGTATCCGGTACGGTTTTGCCGGTATAATAATCGGCGCTTACGCCTTCACCATATTCAACAAAACTCGAGGAAGGTTCATCAGTAACCCACGACACAATCAGGCGACTCTCGTCTTCCTTTGCATCAGAGCCGATATTGGATGCCTCCACCGACACATTGCTGACTTGGGGCGGGCGAGTGTCGAGCGGTGTTAAATAGACAGTTTCGCCAGACTCGGCAAGGTTGCCAAATTGGTCGCGTCCGGCAACGTATATTTGATATTGTGAATTATCGGTTAGATTACTTATTTCTACCGAATGATTTTCAGTTAGGTCAGAGCTTGAATTCTCCGAGAATTTGGCATCACCCGACCGCTTATAGAAAACACTCGTGGAGATTGGCACATTGGAGACGAAACTAACTTTTATTGTGGTTGTGGCACTTGCCTTGACCGGTTCGATATCAAAATCAGATATGCTCGGTAGTGGCGGAGTGACAAAAGAGTTTTCGCTTTTTAGTTCGTTACCATTGCTGTCTTCGCCCAATATGCGGTAGTAGTACATAGTGCCAGATTCAAGGTTGTCTAAACTTAACGAGTGGTTAGTGGTATTGGAACCGGATTGTTCGCTGACGCTATCACCGTAATCGGCTGTTTTGCCATAGTAGAGAGTGAAATTGGATATTGAGGTGCTTTTGAAATTAATTACCACCGAGGATAATGACAGGTTGCTTAGTTCGACATCGTAGATACTGGGCGAATTGGTGGTCGTGATACTTGTTTCATTGCCGATTAACTCGTTGCCGTCTTCGTCCATTGATTTTATGGTGTAGTAATATTGTCTTTGCGGTTTAAGACCTAACACCTTTACTTCATGCTCAGTAACAAAATCGGATTGCCCTTGTTCGGAAACAAAAGTATTACCTTCCTTAATTGATACATAGCTGTTGGAGTTGCGATTAGTATTCCACGTGATAGTCACCGAAGTTGGCTCAATAGTGGCATTCGGACCGCCGGTTAAGGTTGGTGGGGTAGTATAGCGACCGGTCGGCTCCATTGACACCGGAGTGGCGGCAAAAGTTTCATTGGTCAAGTATCTGGTTTTGATTTTATAGTAGTAAGTAGTGCCGGTAGAAACGCTGGTGTCGTAATAAGCGCGCGAAGTGGTTGCCGAAACTGTGGCATAAGTAACGCCATCAGTGGAACGGTCGATAACATAATCCTTAAAGCTGGCAGTGTCGAAAACCGGCGGCTGTTCCCAGCGAGTTAGTACAGCGTAATCTGCCGCGCTGCGATTGGATACATCGTAAATAGTTACATTAGCAGGAGCATTGGGCGATGTAAGAGCAATACCAACAGCACTAACACCGGTGAAATTAAACCAGCCAATATCTTCGCTCCAAGCGTAGCCGTCAAGAGTACCGTCGTAGTGGGCACGGACATTGGAGTTGTGAGGTGCCGCGTTAAAGTCAAGTGCAATACCGGTGTTTAGAACCATCGCCTTACCCGACAATAATCCGCTTGTAGGATCATAGGTGACCGGACCGTCCGGGTTGTCGGTAGTACCAAAAGCGACCCAGCCAATATCACGACTCCAACCATAGCCACTGAATTGGTGTGTGACATTATTGACTTTGACGTTGGAATTATAATTACTGAAATCAATAACGCCGGTAGTGTTCAGGGCTTGAGCATTACCGGTAACATTAATTTCATCAGCAGCCAAAGCCATTTGGACAGTCGAGCACAGTGGCACTACAGACAGAATAACCGCTAATAAGCTATATATATATATGCGCATTTCGTTTTTCCCATTTGTTTTATTATAGCATATATTTCCGTATCATTTTTTTTCGTTATTTAAGCAATAATACGATATCTTGGACAACGTCCATGGGTTTTACTTCCGATTTAGAGAGATATTGGGCGGCGCCCAGAGACAGCGCTTGTTTCTTGTTCTCTTCCTGCATTAAAGCCGACAGAATAATAACAGGAATTTTACTAGTTTTCGCATTCGCCTTAAGTTTCTTTAATGTGTCAAAACCATTCATTTTCGGCATCATAATATCAAGCAAGATAATATCGGGTTGTTCTTTTATGGCCGAAGATAGACCGTTTACCCCGTTATGAGTTTTTTTTACATCGTAACCTTTGGCGCGCAATTCTTCAGTGTACATATCGCAAAGCGTTGTGTCGTCATCGATAATCAAAACTGTCTTATTGTTTGCCATTTTCCCATCTCCATATTTTTCCGATAATAATTTTACAATTACCTACTTCATTATTTTAACACAAAGAGAGAAAGCGCCCAAAAACTTTTTTAGCAAACTCGTTACCAGTTCGAAAGGTCGACATTCGGCCAGATTATTGATGCATTTTTCCACCAATCTGCCACACCGTTTGTCAACTTGGTATTAGTACAATTTGAACTGAACTTAAACCAGTAGGCGGAATATGGTTGTGGGTTCCAGTTCGACGCATTATTGGCATTATACATAATATATTGCGCCACAGAAGGGTCGTAATAGGCAACCCACTCGATACATTTCCCAATTTCGTCAGTTAATGGTTCGCTATAATTGCCGGTACCGATGAAATAGTTTAAACGATCAATCGCAACGGAATTAGACATTCCAACAAATTCCATTTGCTCAAACCCCGAGATATATGTATTCGTACTATTATTATTGATATTATCTTCTCTAGCAAAAACATCCAAATTAACTTCCAGTTCGCTACAACTTGGGCTTATCCAGTATCCTTTTCCGGGCGCAACCATATCGGCACCGACAACATCACTATTGTAATAGTACTTTCCATTGTTCCACGCCGCTATTTTATAGGTTTGACCGTCTTTGCATTTATAAATATCGGTAATTGGCGTATTCTCTTTTGCAACATAAGAAGACGGATAGGCAATTCCCTGAACCTTACCCTTAACTACCGAAATTGAGTTTTTGACCTCGAAATTGGCGCTGTACTCACCCTGCGCATAACCACCATAATTATCGTAAACTCGAACAACAATATTATGCGTCCCAACGCTTGGGTTAAACCAGAAATAACTGCAGCTAGCAGGAGACACAGAGCCATCACACGTATTTCGACCCACTTCGGTTAAATTCTCACCAACCTTATCGTAAACCACTATACTAGTCGCGTAGCCACTGCCCGGATACGCAGTAGCGTTGATATTTACTCCGTACGGCGCCTGATATACCTCGTTTTCTATTTTTTGGTCGATAACCAGCGACAGGCCTTCTCTAACCTTGATATTTATCGCACTTGATGTCGTTTGGGCGAATTTATCATCGGTTACCCTAGCGCTAAAAGCATGTTCACCGGGGATCAAATTATCAATTTTCAATTTATATGGATACGCATTGTCTTCACCTATTTTATTAATACCATCAAAAAATTCTACTTTAGTTATACTTCCATCGCTATCTGATGCATTGACGGCAAGCGTAACGCTATCTGATGCATTTATTTCCGAAAGGCTATGAGCGCTGATTTGGGCAGACGGTGCTATGTTGCCGCCGGTACTTATGTCTTCGCAAGACAAATTATCCAGCCTTTTTCCTTTGGTGCTGTCAGCGTCATTGCAATCTTTTTCGGCCCTTGTTCCCGCCGGACACGTACTCGGTTTTTCATTTGATAAGCCCCAATAATAATACCCATCTTTATCAGCATCGGTACAGGCCGGCACAACCGCTTCGCTACCTCGGGCTGGGTCTAAAATATAATCAACCAAATATATCCTATCGATAGGAACAACCGCCTCAATATAACCGTCATTCCCCCAATCCTCGCCCCAGCTGTTTTTTATTTGCCAAACAGTTTCGTTATATTGGTTGACATAATAACCGGCGAGAACCACTGAATGATGCCAACATTCAGTGTCGGTACATTCCGTACCTTCGTCCGGCGACCAACTGCGTATCGATATACTTAATGGCCCATGCTCTAGTAATAATTTTTTAATTTCATCTTCTGTGAATTCTTCTGCGTCATGGTAGGTGGATGCTATCTTAACACCGCCATAATATTTTAAAGGGTTCGGCTTATTTTCATGACTTGCCGTGTACGGATAGATGCTCTCTGATGGTAGCGATTGCCAAAGGTCGGTGCTGGCTAAATAGTTATAGACATCTTTTGCCCAACCACCATAACAACCGCCCATGGGGTTTGAACCTGTCCACAGCGCCCATTGCTCCGATAAATCATAAATATTTTTTTGTGCATTCAAATTCTCAAAAAGCATCAAACTCGATTCTAGTGAACCGGTAGCGGCAAACGCCCAGCAACTTCCGCAGTTTCCTTGGTCTTTTACTTTCGATAGCCAGTCCTTGCCGTTATAGTCGCTCCAAGAAAACGAACTTGGCAAAGCACTGGTCGATTGTTGTTTCGAAGCTGCTCTTTCGCTGGATAATTCGGAAGCTTTAGCAAAATCAAACTCACCGCCTCCGTAAAACATCAGCAAAACCGTACTTTGGTTGATTGCTTCTTCACTACCCCCGAAATATGCCAATTGCTCATTGTACGACTTGAGTGCAATAGAAGTTGGCTTTGTCACCCAATTATACCCTGCATCTCTGACGCTTACTCCAAGTAACGCTGATAAGTTTGTCTGTTTTTCTTCTCTTTGTTTATTCTTTATTTCTCTAATGCTAACAGATATTTTTTCGTCATCTGTTCCTCGGCTGGTTACTTCTTGTTTTATAGCGACCGGAAGATTATCAACATCGTTAGTGGTATTGATATCTGAAATTTTGATTGTAGCATTTTGCGTTTTATAAACCTGTATCTGCCCATCGGTCACCTTATTTAGCACCAGCGTTTCCTCGCCAACTCCTTCTTCGTTACTGCTACCTTGCCCCATAATCCCAAGCCGTTGGTAGATTAAATACGTCGTATCGGCACCGTTTTCTTTTGCTTTTAGAACCACTCTAACCATATCTTCTTTTGTAGGCAGTTTACTTTCGACATTTAGAGATAAACCCCAGATATCTCCAGATTCAGTCAGGGGGATAGTTTCGGATAATACAATATCAACAGGAGAATTTGCCGTATCGGCCGATACTTTGAGTTGCCAAACGAGCGCAACTCCGATTACGATGGTAAGCAATGCCATTGCCAGATAGATAGTTAGCCGACTTTGTCGTCTTGTTGTCATTTCAAATAATTGCTTGGTAAAACAAAATTAATAAATTAATATCATTATACACTCTTATTATTACAATCCATATTGTCCCAGCATATAATCGAGGTTGCTGTCATTTTTGATGCGCAAGCGTGGCAACCAAAGAAGATAATTTCCTTCTTGTACGACCGTGATTTGAGTAGAGGTAGCTGTTTTATAGCCGGCATCGTAAACATAATCCACAGTCGCTGTAGTGGCTTTGCCACTTGGGTAGCAAAAATCGTTTATCGTCTTGTCGAGCCTCTGTTCCAACGCTTTTTTTGATAGTGATAGCTCTTGAGGGATTGTGGCTTGCGGCAGATTGGGAGATGTAAGGTCGGGGTGGTTTACTGTATGGCTACCAAAAACCATACCAGCTTTTGACATTTCGGTTATTTGATCCCATGTCAAGTACAAATCTCTGCCGACGAAACCGGTTATCACATAAAACACGCCTGTCATTCCATTGTCTTTAAGCGCCGGAAAAGCGTTTTGATAGGCGTCTTCGTAGCCATCGTCAAAAGTGATGATGATGGGTTTTTTGGGAATCTTGCCAGCGCGCAAGTCATCAAAAGTGATACTTTCATAACCGGCGGATTTTAGGTATGCCATCTGCTCGGCAAAGTTTTCAGGTGATACGGAAAGGTTTTGCCCGAGGGGGTCGTCATCACCCGGCAACTGGCGAATGTAATGGTATGTCAGAATGGGGATATAATCATTGCCGCTATATTCGCCGCCGGGGAGCTCGGCAATTTCGATAGGGATTTTTGTACGATCTGCGGTTGTTTCGAGGTTAGTTGCTGTTGCTGATGATTTGCGCGTACTATCACTAGTAGTTTGTGCTATTAAGCCTTCCTCTTTGTCAAAAATCAACAACACTCCCATACCAATGGCAATAAAAACCAGTGCTATTATCACCAAAATAATAGCATCCTTTCCGCTGACGCTGTTGCGCTTTCTCGCCCGAAGCGCCGCATAATAAGCATTTCTGTTGTTCGCCATTAATTACATTATACCGCATACCGCTAAATGACGTATTTGTGTGATTGGTGATTGGTGATTAGGCATGAACACTCTCCCACCCCTCTGTGCTTGCCGTCCGTAATCTTGATGAAGGACGGTCTCCCCTTGTTACAGGGGAGAAGTTTAAGATCCCAACTCCCCTCCCGTTTGTCATTTCGACCGAGTGCCCCACTGGGGCGAGCGGAGAAATCCCTTTTCCGAAATGTCATTGCGAGGGAGCGTAATCGCGGACGAAGCAGTCTCAATTCCATTCACCCCTCTTGCTTTGACTACAAAGCTGTCTCCCCTTGTTACAGGAGAGAAGTTTAAGATCCCAACTCCCCTCCTTACCAAGGAGGGGTGGTCAAGGTAACCCTTGACGGGGAGGTTTTTTTCGGGTGTCAATTTTCCCGTTTAAGACTAGACCACGCTCTGCGGTGGAGGGACATTCGGGTACCGTTCGGGTGCTTTAAGTCATGAGCTATTAACTATGAGTTATGAGTTCTTCTCCTTATAAAGTACACTGCTATCATAGCTACTATCAGTCCTATTAGTACATAGATAAACACTTTATATCTACTTGATTTCTCCATCTCCACATTAAGCTTGCCATCTTCAACATATACCTTGAATTTAGTGTCATCGGTGGGTGAACTCTTGAGTTCTGTGTTATCAGCTAGTTTGAAACTATCAATAGCAGTAACAGTGTGTTCTCCTTCTCCCAGAACCTCTGATGCGTTAGCTATTGTATATGACCAGTATCCTGTATCATCAACACTGGAAGTTAGTTCCATTGGTGTAGAATGAATAGATAAGTAGATAGTATCTCCCTTATAGCCATTACCTTCAATGATTAAGTCTGTGTCATTGGTAC
>CAZPNA010000031.1:0-7144 GCA_964588135.1 uncultured Candidatus Saccharibacteria bacterium
TCCAATGTTTTTGGGCACGCGCGCCTGCCGGAAGAGGCAAAGGATGTTTCGGGACCGCTGGGCATATATAATTTTACGGGGCAGGCTGTCAAATTGGGAGTGGTTTATATAATCCAATGGATCGCAATCCTTTCGCTCAACTTTGCCCTTTTAAATATTCTGCCGTTTCCGGCACTCGATGGCGGGCGTGCCGTGTTTATTGCGCTTGATGGAATCGTCCGGCGCAAAGTTGTTCGCGATGAAATCGAGGGAATCATCCATATGGTCGGTTTTGTACTGCTTATCGCACTTATGGTTGCTATTACATATAAAGAAGTTGTCGCGATGATAGGTCAATAATTTTGCATTAAGGGAGGATAATGATGAAGAGAACAAAATACATAATTGCCAACTGGAAAATGAACACGACTTTATCGGAGGCGATGGTTCTTGCCGGTGGAGTCTTGCGCAGGACTGACGATCTTGAAAATGTGAAAGTAATTCTTTTACCGCCTTTTTTATGGCTTGTGCCCATTAAAGAGCAATACAAGAGAGCTAATTTAGGCGCACAAGATATTTATTCACTTCAAAGCGGCGCGTTTACCGGCGAAATATCAGCGGAAATGCTCAAAGGAATTGCGCAGTATATTCTAGTTGGTCATAGTGAGCGTCGTTCGGTATTTAACGAAACAGATGCTGATGTTAATGCTAAATTGCACGCTTCACTGCGAACAAATATTAAACCGATTTTGGCTGTCGGCGAAGAAAATCCAATGAGGCTAGATGGTTTGAAAGACGATGAAATTACAAAAAGAGTTTCCGAAAGTCGGATCGGCAAATCGCTAATATCATCAACTCGCGGACTGTCTGACAAAGATTGGGATAGGTTAATTATCGCTTACGAACCGGTCTGGGCAATTGGCAGCGGACGCAATGCTAGTGGCAAATACGCTGCTCAAGTAATTCGCGCATTGCGCAGAATGTTGCTCAAAAAAACCAACCGAACTATTGCAACTGATGTTCCAATTCTTTATGGTGGAAGTGTAACGCGGAATTCGGTTGCCGAATACGCGGCGCAACCGACAATCGATGGGGTGTTGGTCGGTAGTGCTAGTTTAAAAATATCTGAATTTGCAAGAATTGCGGAAATCTTCGATGAAGCAGACAAATGGAGAAGTGATACAAATGAAAACAATTAGAAACGCTCCTGTTCGCGGCAGAAATATATTACTTCGAGTTGATTATAATTTGCCGGTTGACATCAAAGGTGACCCGACTGATGATGCTAGAATTGTAGCAACCATCCCAACAATCGAATGGCTTTTGCGCAATGGTGTTAAGCAAATAATTATTTTAACACACTGGGGCAGACCCAAGGGCAAGGTTCAGAAAAAATGGTGTCTTAAACCAATCGCCCAAGAATTAGCTCGAGTTTTGAAAAATAAAAATCTGGTCAATACCGGTAGAGCGATAACTAAAAAATCAGAAAACAGCAGTCCTGTACTTTCAACAAAATATTATATCGGTCGCAATATCACTATGCTTGAGAATCTGCGCTTTGACCCGGGCGAGGAGAAAAACTCTAAAAAATTTGCCAAATTACTTGCGGCGGAGGGTGATATCTATGTTAATGATGCTTTTGCTGTTTGCCACCGAGCACATGCATCGCTTGTTGCAATTACGAAATTATTGCCGGCTTTTGCAGGGTTTTTGCTGGCCGATGAACTTAAGTATTTGCATCCGGTTTTGTACAACCAAGAAAAACCATTTGTTGCGATAATCGGCGGCGCTAAAGTCAAAGATAAAATTCCCATCATTAATACCCTGCGAAAAATGGCTGATAAAATTCTTATAGGTGGCAAAACTGCCAATGAGTATTTTGAGGCAATGACGGAAGAAGTTGAAAAATTGGAATTTCCGTCAGATGGTGTTGATGCCCGTGGAAGAATTGTTGATTACACAAAAGAAAGTGTTGAAAAAAACCCACCGTTCGATATTGGTCCGGATACTATAGTACATTTTAAAGCGCAGCTGAAACAAGCTAAAACGGTTTTTTGGAATGGCTCTTTGGGTAAGGCGGAAGAGAAGAAATTTCGTCATGGCTCAAATGAAATTGCTCGTTTCATTGCCAATATGCGCGCCACCACCATCGTCAGTGGCGGTGATACGGCGCAAATAATTGACAGCCTTGGGTTGCGTGATCGGTTCAGTTTCGTCTCGACTGGTGGTGGCGCGGCAAGTGAATATTTGATCGGCAAAAAACTACCGGGGTTAATTGCGCTGGAAGAAAACGGCGGTCAAAAACCAAAAAATAAATAGTTTATAAAGTTTGTAAAGTTAGAAATCTGTTATAAGAAAATAGAAAGTAGTAATAGAAAATAGAAAAAGGTTTTTTACTGTTCGAACGTAATCGTGAGAACTAAAAAATAATAGTTCTCGCCTTAACAGATAAGTCGAAAGGCTCGAACAATATAATAGGAATAATGTATGTTAATAAATAGCATCGAATTACTCAAAAAAGCTCGCAAGAAAAAATACGCAATTGGTGCGTTTAACGCTTATGATATGGAGTCGGCGCAAGCGATAATTTGGGCTGCGGAGAAAGTTGGGAAGTCTGTAATTGTCCAAATGACAGAAAAGTCGCTTGAATTTGCCGGTTTTGATACATTGTCATCGATAGTTTTCGAGCTCGCTCAAAATGCAAAAATTCCGGTTATTACTCACCTTGACCATGGTTCAAATATCAATATTATCAAAAAAGCAATCAGTTCTAGTAAGTTCACGTCAGTGATGTTCGATGGCTCAAAATTGTCTCTTGACGAAAATAAACAAAAAACAAAATTGGTTGTTGAGTTAGCTCACAAGTCAGGAGTTGCAGTTGAAGCGGAACTGGGGACGGTGCCGACAAATAGTAGTGATGATGTTATCACCGGCTATAAAACCGATGCTAACGAAGCCATGGAATTTGTCGAAGAAACCGGTTGTGACAGCCTTGCTGTTGCTTTTGGAAATGTCCACGGTGAAAAAACCAGTAGCGAAAAATTGGATTTTGATGTGCTTAAATCAATTGGCGAAAAAGTGAGTATCCCACTCGTCTTTCATGGTGCTAGTAATTCTACTGAGTCGGAATATAAAAAAGCAATAGCGTGCGGAATCGCTAAAATCAACATCGATACACAACTACGCCAAGCATTTACTCAATCAATCAAACAAAAACAAACACAAAAAGATCCGCGTGTCATTCTCGATGCCACCAGAGACAAAATGCAAAAAGTGGTCGAGGATTGCATCCACGCATTTGGTACTAAGTAGTTATGTGCCGTTAAGTTATTAGCTATTACTTATTAGTTATTACTTAATATTATGTCCACTCATTTGGCGGTTTTCAAAAGCCAAAAATCAGTTGATAAAATACTAAAAGGCGAAAAGATTGTTGAGATTCGCTTTAGCCAAACACGCCACGTCCCTTACCAGAGCGTAAAGCGTGGCGATGTGGTTATGCTTAAATCCGCTCACGGATTAATTGTCGGTCAAGTCGAAATCGAAAATGTTTTATATTATGATAATTTAACTCCGGATATGATTGCTAATTTACGGCGTGAGCACGGCAAGGATTCAGCATTGACCGATGATTATTGGCAGAAAAAATCCAAGGCTCGTTATGCGACGCTAATATTTTTGCGCAGTCCCGAACGTTTTATTGTCCCTCTCAAAAGTCCCAAAAAAGACCGTCGCCCTTGGGCCGAAATCAAAATCTCCTAACTCCCCTCATTTCTGAGGAGGGGTCATGGGAAGGTGGAGTCTTGCGCGTATAGATTGACGCGGTATTAAGGTTATGAAAAAATCAAATCAAGAGCTTCGCTCTTTCACAACGAGGAGGCGATATGGATGACAGTGGCAGTAAACACACAAATACGTGATCTTTCGCCTGTCGAATTGCGCGGATTGCTCGGCTGGCCATCAATTGCTAATAAGTGTCGAGAGTGCATTAAGCATGTTCGTGCCACAGTTGCAATTCCATATGAAGAATCATGTGCTGCTATTCAACAAGAGATGGACGACAATGCGAAAAGACCATTAATGCAACAAAGAATGAATCTTGGTGCTCTTGACCAAGAACGCGCAAAGCACCCCATTCATATTACTTGCAGAGAACTTGATAACTGGCTGAAGGAGCTGGATGAATCGACCGGTGACGAAGGAGCGGAAACAACCGTTGCCAAAAGGATTTTCACCATTATCAGAGAACGTTACGCTGCAGCTCCCCAGAAGCATCCGGCAAGTGTCGTCGATTCTATGATGCGAGTACGGCGCGACGAATACCTCCGTGAATGCTATCAAGGTTTGCTTCTGCAGGGCTACGAAGGCACATTCAAAGAGTTTATGGCTGTGATCGATGACCGATGAGTGGAGGTGGTCGACGTGTCTAATGATATGAGAGAGATCGACCTCGCCGAACTAACAAAAGAGCAAATTGAAAAGCTCGAGGATGGTTGGCCGATCGATATTGCATTGTCGCCCTCAGGCGAAGAATTGGATGAAAAAGTGGAAAAGGAGACTAGAGAAATAAGAGAGGCGGCTAGAATCACTGGCGAAGATCTTCAAATGCGTTTTGGTCCCGCATGTGGTGGCAATGATTGGTCGGTAATGTATAAATAACAGAATCAACATACTTTTTCGGCTCGCGTCTGATTCCCGGCGCGAGCTTTTTCATTCCTCTTGATTACAAAGAATAATTCGGCTACACTTTTTACATATGGAAATAAAATTAACTCAAAAAAACAAGAGCAAATATCACTTAAGTGTGACATTTTCAAAAGCGGAAATGGAAGCTTTGTATGAAAATGCATACAGTGCAATGTCGCCGTCAGTTACTCTTCCGGGGTTTAGGCCGGGCAAAGCGCCGCGTGCTATGACTATTGAAGCGATTGGCGCGCAACGCTTGGCAAATGCCGCTATCGAAGAGGCAGTACGAACCAGTTACATCAAAACAATCAAAGACAACTGTCTCAATCCCCTGGGTAGCCCCGACATCAAGATTATTAAACAGCCTTCTTTTATTGAAGGTGCGCAAAATGTCTTGGAATACGAAGGCGAGCTTGAGGTTTTGCCGGAAATTAAATTTACAAAAGATTATAAAAAAATAACACTATCCCCTATCTCGCAGAAGAAAATCGACCTTACCGAAAAAGACCTCGACGAAGCTATGAAGATTGTCGCCGAACGCCGTGCAACATCCAAGCCGGTAGATCGTGGCGCTCAAAATGGCGATAAAATTGAAATTACTTTTCAAGGGTTTGATGGGCCGGTAGCTATTGAACAACTTGCCAGTAAAAATCATCCGATAATCTTAGGTAAAGGAACGCTGATCCCCGGATTTGAGGAAAAGCTTATCGGTGTGAAAAAAGGTGAAAAAAAGAAATTCGATATTACTTTTCCCAAGGACTACCACGCCAAGGATTTTGCCGGTAAAAAATATAATTTTGAAGTCACTGTTGATACTGTCGAAGAAATTATTTTGCCGGAAATCAATGATAAACTCGCTAAAGAAGTTGGCGCCAAATCGCTTGCTGATTTGCGGAATTTAATTAAACAAAACCTCGAGCAGGATAGAAAAAACAGAGCTAGGCAAAAACAAGAGGATGAAGTTGCGGAGCAAATTGTTAAAATGACAAAAACCGATGTCCCGGAAATATTGGTTGCTAGCGAAAAAGCTAGGCTTAAAAAGATTTTTGAGGATATGGCACAGCGACAAAAAATCACGCTGGATGAGTATTTAAAAAACACACAAACTACTGTAGATAAATTTGAAGATGATATGGACAAGCAAGCGCGAAAAAATGTTCTTATCGGTATTGCTTTGCGTAAAATCGCCGAAGATGAAAAGATTGAATTGGATAAAGACGACTCTCTGACAAAAGTAATTAATTGGCTGATGAAAAAATCTCAAAATTCAAACTTCAAACCTCAAAAAGACAATTCAAAATAACTAATTATTAATTCTTAATTATAAATTTTAAATTAATTTTTTATGTCTTATTTGATTCCAACCGTTATCGAGAAATCCCAATTTGGGGAACGAGCATATGATATATACTCGCGTCTTTTAAAAGACAGAGTTGTTTTTATTGGCGGACCAATTGATGATACGCTTGCCAATATTGTAATCGCCCAATTATTATTTCTGGTATCTGAAGATGACAAAGAAGATGTACGACTGTACATCAACTCGCCTGGGGGTTCGGTCACATCAGCAATGGCGATATACGATACTATGCAATATTTAAAATCTGACATTGAAACAATTTGCATTGGTCAAGCGGCGAGTGCCGCGGCAGTTCTTCTTGCGGCAGGAAGTAAAGGAAAGCGTTACGCTCTTCCCAATTCGAGAATTATGATTCACCAACCGATGGGCGAAGTCGGAGGGCAAGCCAGCGATATTGCCATCCACGCGCAAGAAATATTAAGAGTCAAAAAAAATATCATCAGTATATTAGCGCATCACACGGGTAAATCTGAAGCGAAAGTCGAAAAAGATTCCGAGCGCGACCGGTATATGAGCGCACAGAAGGCAAAGGAGTATGGCATCATCGACAAAGTAATAATAAAGTAATTAGACCGCAGGTGTTGACAGTATATCGTGTATAGGATACAATTATTATTGCAATGAGAAAGATAATTTAAAAATAGTTGTAGGGGAATTATCATCTTGGAGTAACTCCCATAAGATGGGAGTTTTATTTATCCCTTCGGGATAAAAAATCACGCAAATGCACGCGAATAGGTCGCTAATTACACGCGAATAAGATACGATATGTGTCATTCTGAGGCGGAGCCGAAGAATCATTAAGATCCTTCGTTTCACTCAGGATGACACCACGTAGTGTCATCTCGTACATTAACAATTAGACGCTATGCGAGTAACTGTGTAGAACTGAATTTTAGGTTTTTTATTGGTTGCCCCATTACGCTCCTTTGGAGCTACACGGGACTAACCGGTAAAAATCTCACTACGTTCGATTTTTACACGGTTGCAAGAATACAGAGTTATCAATCTCTGTATAAAAATTGAGCCCTAAGTCGCACTGCTTTTGCAGTGTGCATATTTATTGAGAGTTTGATCCTGGCTCAGGATGAACGCTGGCGGCGTGCCTAATACATGCAA